>CABQNA010000147.1 GCA_902465425.1 uncultured Collinsella sp. | reverse complement strand
GGTATATCCGCTCGTCGTGCATCTGCCGCTCGTCATCTATTTGTGCGCGCGCTACCGCCTGAGCCCGCTGCTTGCCGTGCTCGGCATTACGAGTGCCTATCTGAGCTGCCAGTTCAGCAATTGGATGGGCATCGCCGCATTTGCCGCAACCGATTCTCAGATCGCGTACTACCTGGCGCGCATCGCGACCACACTCGCCGTCTTTGCCGTCCTGTTGCATTGGGCCGGCGACATCGGTCCACGCTTGGCGATTAAAAGCACCACCGAGCTGGGCATCCTTTTAATCCTGCCGCTCGTCTATTACGTCTTTGACTATGCCACCAACGTCTACACCACGCTGTTCCACTCGGGCTCGGTGGTGACGGTTGAGTTTTTGGCATTTGCGCTCTGTGCCTTCTATCTTATGTTTCTTGCCGTTTACCTGCGCGAATACGAAGAAAAGGAAACCGCCGAGCGAGAGCGCTGGATGCTCGAAACCCGCGACAGCGCCGCCATCAAAGAGCTCGAGGCCTGGCGTCAATCTGGGCGCGAGCTGTCGATTCTTCGCCACGACATGCGCCACTTCCTACGCGGCCTGGCCGCTTTAATTGAGGAGGGGCACACCGACGAGGCGCTCAAACGCATCGACGAACTCTGCGAAGCCGGCGACCGCACCGCCGTACGCCGCTTCTGCGCCAACGAGACCGTAAACATCGCGCTTTCGTCATTTAACTCCGATATCAATAGAAACGGCATTACCGCCAACCTGCGCGCCGCCGTTCCCGAAACCATCCACGTAGGTGACGCCGACCTGTTTAGCGTGCTCTCAAATGCCTTGGAAAACGCTATCACCGCCGCAAGCACCGCACCCCAAGGAAAGCGATTCGTCGACTTTGACCTGCGATTAGAGGACGGCCAGCTGCTGCTGTTAGTTTCCAACACGTTTGACCGCGCGCCGCGCATGGTCGACGGCATGCCCGTGACCCGGCATGCGGGCCACGGCTTTGGCACCAGGAGCATCAAACTTGCCGTGGAGCGCATGAACGGCAACTGCCAGTTCCGCATTAACGGCGATCGGTTTGAGCTGCGCGCCGTGATGTAGAAGTGCGGCGCCGATCTCGAGGCGTGCCTTGCCCGCCAGACAATCGCTCGCCGGCGCCAATCCGCTACAGCGGAGCGGCCGCCGGGGTCAGCTGCTTGATGTATGCCCACATGCGCTGCTTGGCGGCTTTGTCAGTGAGCGCCGCCTCAAAACCGTCGAGCGCGAGCACGCGACGGCCCTGCACATGGGCGACCAGGCCGGGCTTGAGCATGGCGGTGTCGAAGTCATCGATCGCCACGAGCATATCGGCGTAGGTCTCGCGCATGGTATCGGCCGCGCGATCGTCCAGCAGCAGGACCGCCTCGGGGTCCAAGGCCTCGAGCGCCTCGCGGAACAGCTCGCACGGCAGAGTCTCGCCCACCGTGACCGCTCCGTCACCCACGCCGGCGACGCTTGACAGCACGCAAAAATCCTCGGGCGCGTAGCCGATGGCCCCAAGCGCCTTGCGCAACGCCGCGCCATCCGGGCCGGCGGCAAGCTCGCCACCCGAACGCTCGGCCTCGTCCAAATCGCCTTTGACCAGCACGATCGGCGAGCACGCGTTGCCCGCGATACGCACGCCACGGACCGCAAGCGATGCGAGCTCCTGCTCGGCCGCCTGGGCGATGGCTTCTTTTTTCTGGCTTTGTGACGTGGACATGCGCTCTCCAATCGTTTGCGTGCCCACCATTATATAAAAGAGCTGCCCGCGAGTGGTTGCTTTGCGGGCGGCTGGGTATAAGCACGGTCGTACTGAGTTTTACGCGGCCGAGCCGCGTCGCATTATGGAGGTCACCATGGCTGACATTAATCAGATTACCCCCGAGAACTTCGATTCCATCGTTAACGACAGTCTGCCCGTGCTGGTCGATTTTTGGGCACCGTGGTGCGGGCCCTGTCGATCCCTCTCGCCCATCGTTGACGAGGTTGCCGATGAGCTGGCGGGCAAGCTTGCCGTTGCCAAATGCAACGTTGACGACAACCAAGACCTGGCCATGAAGTATGGCGTCATGAGCATCCCCACGCTGATTGTGTTTAAGAACGGCGAGGAGATTGACCGCTCGGTTGGCGCTCTGCCCAAGGCGAGGCTGCAGGCGCTGCTGGAGAAGCATCTGTAATACGCTTGTTACATGTTGCCGTCTGCCTGCCGTCCATGAGCGCTTTTGCACCGCTCGCCGGACTTCTGGATGCACCGAGTGCAACCACGGATAGTATGGTAGTCACAAACAGCCCCCAGTGAACGGGTGCGGGTCGCACAGACTCGCACCCGTTTTCTTATGCAGCTGCGCACAGAGCGGGCGTAGTAAAATCTGAACCACTGAACTGCCCCATACAAAAGGAGATTTTCCATGCATGACGTCGGAATGAACATGAGCCAGCTTGCCATGAGCGTCAAGCAGGTCGACGACACCATCGAGCTCGCTCACGGGTGGAGCCATCAGCTGCTGCATGCGACCGAGAATTTTGATATGGAGCGCATCGGCGCCAAGCTCGAGGCCGCCATGGCCGCGCTCCACGAGGCGCATGACGCGCTCGAGGGCTACGAGGAAGCCATCGAGGCCGACCACAACTCCGTCGGCTCCGTGAAGCTGGTGTAAGGTGGCCGAACACGAGCACGGCTGCGGGTACGAGCACGAGCATCCGCACGGGGCGGACGGTGACGCGGGCTGCCACTGTAGTGGTTCCGGCTCCGAGCTGGTCCGTTTTTCGGTTACCGCACCCGACGACCTGCTGCGCCGTTTTGACGAGCAGATCGCGCGCCGCGGCGACGTGGCCAACCGATCCGAGGCCGTGCGCGATTTGATTCGCGCCTCGATCGCCAAAGAGCAGATGCGCACGCCCGATGAGCACGTTATCGGGTCGCTCACCATGATTTACGACCATCACACCGGCGATCTAACGCGCCGCCTGGACGAGGTGCAGCACGACTACACCGACGAGATCGTATCGACCATGCACGTGCATCTGGATCACCACAACTGTTTGGAGATTCTGGCGCTCAAGGGTCGCGGCGAGCGCGTCTACGAACTAGCCGACCGCCTGCTGGGCCTGCGCGGCGTTAAGCACGGCGAGCTCACGTGCGCCGCCACCAAGCAGAGCCTGGGGCTGTAGCGGGATTTCCCGCAGCGCACCTGCCAAATAGGGACAGGTTTGTTTTGGCAGGTTTAGAAGTTTTACCTACCAAAATAAACCTGTCCTTTTTGGTCGGTTTTGATGAGGGGTGTCGCATGCGGCATGTGCATATTCATGTGACGGGCATTGTGCAAGGCGTTGGCATGCGACCGTTTGTGTATCGCGAGTCCATGGCGCACGGCATTTGCGGCTGGGTGCTCAACGCGGGCGACGGCGTGCATATCGAGGCGCACGCTCCGGCCGATGCGCTCGATGCTTTTGTTGCCGCGCTTTCTGAGCATGCGCCTGCGGCAGCCCGCGTTGAGCGAGTCGATATTGCGGATTTGGGGCCTGGCGGCTGGAGCGCTGCCAATGAACAGGGTTTTCGCATTGTGGCGTCGCAGGACCAGACCGCGCACACGACGCTCGTCTCGCCCGATATCGCCACCTGTGACGATTGCCTGCGCGAGTTGTTCGATCCCGCCGACCGACGCTATCACTACCCCTTTATCAACTGCACCAACTGCGGCCCACGCTTTACCATCATCCGATCGCTGCCTTATGACCGAGCGGCCACGTCAATGGATTGTTTTCCCATGTGTCCCAAGTGCGCCGCGGAGTATGCCGACCCACTCGACCGGCGTTTTCACGCGCAGCCCGATGCCTGCTTTGATTGCGGACCGCATATTACGTGGCACGAGGCTGTGAACGGCGATGTGTGCGGGAATTCGTCCGCGTCGCTGGCCGTCGGCACCACGCGCGAGACCAGCGACGCCATCATCGAGCGCTGCGTTGAGCTGCTGGCCAGCGGTGGCATCGTCGCCATCAAGGGCCTGGGCGGATTCCATCTAGCCTGTGACGCTGCCAACGAGCAGGCGGTGGCCGAGCTGCGCCGTCGCAAGCGTCGCAGCAATAAGCCGCTTGCCGTCATGGTGCGCAGTCTTGCTGATGCCGGGTGCCTGTGCCATATCGACGACGCTGAGCGCGAGCTTCTCGCCGGCAGTATCCGCCCCATTGTGCTGCTGCGCCGACGTGCTG
>CABQNA010000146.1 GCA_902465425.1 uncultured Collinsella sp. | reverse complement strand
GCGGCTGCTCGCAAGGCGGCGTGCTGGCTGTGTACGCCTGCGCTGCCGACCCGTTTACGGCAGCCGTCTGCGGCACCGCCGTCTACAACGTTGCCGGCTCGCGTGCCGCCGCTGTCGCCGACGCCCCGGCAAGCTTTAAGGTCGCCTTTATCGACGAGCTCTACCGCGCAACCGCCCAGGACATCGCCAACAACCAGCTCGACTTCGAGGAGGCATAGGCCATGTCCGAGCCCGCAACCAATGCCGGCATGAATACGCTCGTCGCCGTGGCCATCGCCCCGTGCGGCACCGGCGATGAGCTGTCCGCTGAGGTCGCCGAGGTCGTGCGCGTCATTCGCGAGAGCGGCCTTCCCAACCGCACCACCTCGATGTTCACCGAGATCGAGGGCGACTGGGACGAGGTCATGCAGGTCGTGCGCGACGCAACCTTTGTGTTGGCGAGCAAGGGCATCCGCACCGAAGTCGTGCTCAAAGCCGATATTCGACCCGGATTTACCGACACCATGACTGGCAAACTCGAGCGCATGGAAGCACAGATCAAGAAACAGGAGGAAGCACGATGAGCATCCGCGACAACCTTGATATCTCGGCCTATCTGGTGCTCGGCCCCGAAAACACGCTCGGGCGCCCCGTGGGCGATGTGGTGGCCCAAGCACTCGACGCCGGCTTTACCTGCATCCAGGTGCGCTCCAAGGTGGCAAGCGCCCGCGAGATCATTGCGCTGACCGGCGACGCCGCGCAGGCAATCGCACAGGCTGGCAAGACCGGTCAGGTCGCTTTGCTGATTGACGACCGCCTGGACTGCGTACTCGCCGCGCGCGAGCAGGGCATTGCTGTCGACGGCGTGCACGTGGGTCAGAGCGACATTCCCGTCGAGGTCTGTCGCAAGCTGCTGGGGCCCGACGCCATCGTGGGCCTTTCCGCCCGTTGCGAGGAGATGCTCGAGTACGTCAAGACCGCCGACATGAGCCTAGTCGACTACCTGGGCATCGGCCCACTCCACGAGACCGAAACCAAGCGCGACTGCGGACGCGCGGCCGATGGCTCTATCATCACCAAGAGCTTTGAGGACCTGGCCGCACTCCACACGGCAAGCCCCGTGCCCATCGTGGTGGGCGGCGGCGTCAAGACGGCCGACTTGCCGCAGCTTAAGGCAACCGGCGTCGACGGCTTTTTCGTGGTGAGCGCCGTCTGCAGCGCCGATGACCCCTACGCCGCGGCCAAGGAGCTCGTCGACACCTGGCAGCAGGCATAGGCATAAGCCGAGCAGCCGATCCGCAGCCTCACATCTTCAGCAATGGAAAGCGCATCCCAGTTTGGACCTCCATTCCGGGATGCGCTTCCCGCCGAGATGGCGGCAGCAGCCTCTACCCTGCCAGATATGTCTCCAGTGCCGGCAAGGTTGCCTCCGCATCGCGGCGACCAATCTGATAGATGCGCTCGAGTTCATCGGGCTCGCGGCACAGCGATGGCACTTTCACCGATTCGCTCGGACGCACCACAAAGATATCGCCGGCGGCCTCACGACGTGCCAAGTCATCGAGCGTGGCATTGTAGACCTCATGCCGATGCTCAAGCGCTGCGACAAACTCCGGAACATGGGCATCACGCTGTTGGGCTGCTTCACAAAGCCCGCCGGCTGCGTGAGCACCACGATATTGCGGTCATACCCCTGCGCAAACAGCCATGCACTGGGAATAGAATCAGCCACGCCGCCATCCAGGTACTTGCGGCCCTCAATGGCGACAGGACGCGTCGCCACGGGAATTGCCGACGACGCCCGGATCCACTCGATATCGCGCTCGTCGCCATACGGCAGATCGTGATAGACGGCCTTGCCCGTCTCGATATCGGTACACACGCACGTAAATCGCATGGGGCAGGCGCGATACGCCTCCAAGTCGATGGGATCGCGCTCGATAGGCACCTCGTGATAAGCAAAGTCGGCATTGAACATATCGCCGGTTCGCAGCCAGCTGGTCACGCTCGCATAGCGCTTGTCGGCGCAATAGGCCTTGTTATAGCGAATGGCGCGGCCGATCTGGCGCGATTTAAAGTTGTAGCCAAATGCCGCGCCCGCCGAGACGCCCACCATATGGTCGCAGGTCAAACTGTGCTCCATCCAAACGTCGAGCACGCCCGCCGTATACATACCGCGGTAGCCGCCTCCCTCGAGCGCCAGCCCCACCGTGCGCGTCATATTTGACTGTGCCATGCGACCATCTCCGTTCCTACGTTTTAAAACGGGACAAGTATACCCGTCAACATATATCGTCCCAGTCGCATTTTTATCGAACATCGCATCGTCGCGCTACCGTTTGTCGAATAACAGCCGCCCACAGTATGCGCACCCATATCCCCGCACTCGAAGAAAGCGGCTTTATGGTGACGCTCGACAAGCACATTTGGCAGATTGCGCCCGTCGACGGCGATCATGGCCGCAGCACGCAAATCATTTCATCGATGCTCGAAATGGCGCAGTCGCTCCATCTGCCCGTCGTGGTCGAAGGCGTCGAGACAAATGAGCAGGCGAACATGCTGCGACAAATGGGCGCCCGCTACGCTCAGGGCTTCCTCTACTACCGCCCCATGCCGGCGAAGGATTTTGAGGCATTGCTCGATGGTGGCAATAACAACTGATACGTTCGCACGCAAAACGCCACCGTCGAAGGGGACATTTGTCTCCATTAGCTAACTTATATCCCCAATTCAAACCGAATTGGGGATATGATACAAACCGTTGTTCCGCCCAAGGAGGTTATCCATCATGAACGAGTCGTACCGCATGGGCGAGCAATCGATTATTGCCTATCTTCAGCGACTTGCGAATGGCATCTCGACCGCCGAACTCGATGTTGCTGCACTGCCTGCTGAGCTACGCGCCGTTGGTGAGCAACTGCAAAAGACGCATGCCATCCTGCAACAAGAGCGCCAGCTGCTTGAGCGCAACGCCTATATCGATCCGCTCACCAACTTGGGCAACCGCAACGGATTCGACCGTCACGTCGAGCAACTCTGGCGCAAAGGCGACCCCTTCACCTGCGCCTATATTGACATCGACCATCTCAAGCATTGCAATGATAGGTTTGGCCACGCCGAAGGCAATGGCTATATTCTGAGCATCTGCCGCACGTTCTCCGAAACCATGGAGCACGATGAGATGCTGTTCCGTATCGGTGGAGACGAGTTTGTGCTTATCTCGCTCTCCGCAAACGAGATTGAACTCGAGCAGCGCTTGGAGCAGGTACGTGCCGGGCTGATCGAGGCGAGCTCAGGCGGCAAGGCGCCCATGATCGGCAGCTTTAGCTTTGGCTGCTCGCGCGTCGACCCGCTTGCCGGCGACACGCGTCGCCAGATGACGATGGATGCCGATCGCAAGATGTATCGCTATAAGCTCATGCATCGTGTGCAGCAACCGAAAGGCGATGACGCGCCGCAACGCCCAATCGTCGATCAGCTTCCGTGCAACGACCGGGTGTTCCAAGCGATCTCCATGAGCTCCGAGACGCGCTATCCGTTCATCCTTAACCTCGATACGGGAGAATCGCAATGGTCGGTTAACGCCGTGCGCGATTTTGACCTGCCCTCCCAGCACCCTTTTAACTCACTCGACATGTGGCTCGCCCGCGTTCATCCCGAGGACCGCGACAACGTACGCGCCGAGCTCGACATGGTGATAAACAGCACGTGGCACTTCCACTACATGCAGTATCGCGTAATGGACGCCACCGGAGCGTACGCGCTTTGCGACTGCACGGGCTACCGCTTGGACGGCACTGATACCGAGCCTAACATGTACGTGGGTATTATCATCAACCGAAGCCTAGCGGATACGACCGACTCGGTAACGGGTCTGGGCGATGTCCACGCCCTGGTCAACGCTATTGGAGAGATGCGCCGCGTGCCGCGCGAGGCAGGCTTTATTGCCATTAAGGTCGACGATATCGCCGAGGTCAATGCCCGCTTTGGATTCGATGCAGGTGACCGCGTGCTCGCCGAAAGCGCCGCCTGCCTTATGGAATGCTCGCGCGGCAAGGGTCGCCTGTTCCGCTCGACGGGACCGACATTCGTGGCGCTTTTCGACGACTTTGATCCCGAAGAGACCGACGCGATCGCAGAAGAAATCGAGCGGTTCCTGGGTTCTCCCGTGCTCATCGGCTCGCTTGAATATCAGCCACCCATTCGCGTGGCCACGCTCCATCTGGACGGCGTCGACCGT
>CABQNA010000145.1 GCA_902465425.1 uncultured Collinsella sp. | reverse complement strand
GCTTTTGTTTTGGTTCGCGCCATGTGGGGGTGGTGGCGACGTGCATTTTTGCGAGTATTCTGCAATCGAAGGCCCCTGCATACCGACCTCGGGCAAAAAATCGGGAGTTCTCGATGTTTTCTACGGATGATGGGCGGGGTTATGGGCTGGCAGCGTTTGATTTGCAGGGATATTCGCGGTCTTTGGCACTTATCGTGGCGCCCGAAGCTCTTGGTTATGTTGAATACTCCTAAAAATGCACGGCGCTTAGAGGGGGACCTTTGCGAAAAAGGAAACCGCCCCGTCGAAGTATGCACTCGACGGGGCGGTTTATACATTTGGCCGATTAAGGATGCGCTGTCAAACTACTAGAACTTGACGGTCGGGGCCTGGCGGGCTGCTTCGGCGGCCTCGAAGCCCTGGCGCTCCTTAAACTGAAAGATGCCGGCAAAGATGACAGCCGGGAACGTCTGAATGGCGTTGTTGTAGCTGAGCACGCAATCGTTGTAGCTCTGGCGTGCGTAGCTAATCTTGTTCTCGGTATCCTCGAGCGATGCCTGCAGCTGCGTAAAGTTGGTGTTTGCCTTAAGATCGGGGTAGGCTTCGGCTACGGCGAAGAGCTGACGCAGCGCACCGGTCAGCACGTTGTCGGCTTCCATCTTGGCCTCGGGCGTGGTGGCCTTGACGGCGGTGTTACGCGCGCTGATCACGGCGGAGAGCGTCTCCTGCTCGTGCTTGGCGTAGCCCTTGACGGTCTCGACCAGGTTGGGGATCAGGTCGTTGCGGCGCTGCAGCTGCGTATCGATGTTCTGCCAGGCGTTATCAATGCGGTTACGCTTGGTGACCATGTTGTTGTAGATGCCGGCGATGGCGCAGACAATCACAATGACAACAACGATGCCGATGATGACGGTAATCATGATGTCTCCGTTTCGAATGGCCGCGGCGGCATGCGCCAGCTGCCGTTGGTATAACGCTACTAGTATACCCGCAACGTTTTGCCGTGCCGAACTTTCCGGTAAGCGTTGTGTTTTCGGCGGGGTTGGCACCGGGGCAAAGCGTGCGAGGTACAGGTGTAAGATATGCGACAGATTGACGAGTGTTGTCTTTGCCCTGAGGATGGCGATACCAGTGGACCTTCGCATCAAGAAAACCTATCGTGCCCTGTTCGATGCCTTCACCGAGCTTCTCGAGGAGCATCGTTTTGAGGACCTGACGGTTGCCATGCTGTGCGACCGCGCCATGATTCGCCGTACGACGTTCTACAAGCACTTTCGCGACAAAAACGATTACTTTGCCTTTTATATCGATGAGCTCATGTCGGGCTTGCCGCAAAAACAGCCCGATGAGGCCGGCGCAGTGTCTGCCGAGGACGTGCGCGCGCTTCGGCACGCGATTTTGGACGATGCCATGGATTTGATTCTTGCGCACGAGCAGCTCATGGATAACATTTTGGCAAGCAGCATGTCGGGCATGTTGACCAATGTTATTTGCGACCGCATTGCCCGCTCCATCCGCGAGCGTGTGATGAACGTGCTTGCCGAGGATGCCCTGGCCCCCGTGTCACTCGAGACGACGTCTGAGTTTGTTGCCGGCGGTATTATTCGACTTTTCACGATATGGTGGGAATCGGGCCACGATCTTGAGCGTCGACCCGAGATAGCCGACGTGGTCGATGCGCTGTTTGAGCGGACCATGACACCGGTGAATCACTAAAGTGGCGGAGAGAGGGGGATTCGAACCCCCGGAACGCTCTCGCGCTCAACGGTTTTCAAGACCGCCGCATTCAACCGCTCTGCCATCTCTCCGTGAGTCGTAATGATAGCATCGTTTTGAATTTGCAACAGGGAAGGCGAACGATGACGATCACCGAAATCGACGAGAAGTTCATGCGCGAGGCGCTGGCCGAGGCGCGAGCCGCCGCGGCGGTGGGCGAGGTGCCCATCGGAGCCGTAGTGGTGCGCGACGGCGAGATTGTCGCGCGGGCGCATAATCGTCGCGAGCTCGACCGGGATCCTTCGGCTCATGCCGAGTTCGCGGCCTTGTGCGCTGCCGCTCGGTCGCTCGGTCGCTGGCGCCTTTCCGACTGTACGATCTATGTAACGCTCGAGCCCTGCTGCATGTGCGCGGGTCTTATGGTTAACGCGCGCGTGGGGCGCTGCGTGTATGGCGCGGCCGATGCCAAGGCGGGCGCGTTGGGATCCCTATACGATTTGAATGCCGACTCGCGCCTGAACCATCGGTTTAACATGACGGCTGGGGTCCTGGAAGATGAATGCCGCGAGCTGCTGAGTAGCTATTTTGGCGGTCTGCGCGGAGCGGGCGGTGCTGATTGCGGCTGTGGGGCCGATCTTGAAGCTCACGCCGCTCACGCCGCAGCGCTTGCAGGTGCCGGTGAGGATGCTGGCACGGCGGTTGACTTTGGCCCTGCGTGCCGCCGGCCCCGCCGCGTGTTGCTGGCGATCGACTCCTTTAAGGGCAGCGTTTCGAGCGCGCAGGCGGAGGCGGCGGTTGCCGAAGGCGTGCGCCGCGTTTGGCCCGATGCCGAGGTGCGTGCATTGCCGCTGGCAGATGGTGGCGAGGGAACGCTCGATGCCATCGCCGCATGCGGTGGCGAGCTCTCAACCTGCGATGTCGCAGGCCCCGTGGGCGACCGCGTGTCTGCCCGGATGCTGGTGGACGGCGAGCACGAGTCGGCTGTAATTGAGATGGCCGAGGCGGCCGGCATCGGGTATTCGCCTTGCACGGAGTCGGCGGCGTTGGCGGCCACAACCTATGGCGTGGGCGAACTGATGCTTCATGCGGTTCGCGCGGGTGCAAAGACTATCTATATTGGCTTGGGCGGCAGTGCCACCAACGACGGTGGCGCCGGCATGCTGCAGGCGCTGGGCGCGCGTGTGGTCGATGATCGGGGCTGCGATGTCGCCCCCGGTCTTGCTGGCCTTGAGCGGGTGGCGAGCGTTGATTTGGAGCCGGCGCTGCAGGCTTTGGATGGCGCTCGCATCGTTGTACTCTCCGATGTCGAGAATCCGCTCGTAGGGCGCCGCGGCGCGCTTGCGGTGTTCGGCGGACAGAAGGGTCTGCCGGCGGATGATGCCGAGGCGCTGAGCAGGTGTGACAGCTGGATGGTCGGCTATGGTCGCTTGCTCGATACGGCGATTTTCGAGGCGCGGACCCAAGGGTTGTTGCGCGCGTCCGAGGGTGTGCGGACATTTGGTTCGGTGCTCGGTGTGCCCGGTGCCGGTGCCGCCGGCGGCCTGGGTGCCGCGCTGTTGGCGCTCGGCGCGGAGCTGCGTTCGGGCGTGGAGACGGCGCTCGATCTCGTGGGATTTGACGAGCGCGTGCGCGATGTCGACCTGGTCATTACAGGCGAGGGCAATATGGATGAGCAATCCGCCGCCGGTAAGGCGCCGGTGGGCGTGGCGCGCCGTGCCAAGCGGTGTGGCAAACCGGTGATCGCTGTCGTGGGCGGTCGCGCTGACAACCTGGATGCGGTGTGTGAGCAGGGTATTGACTTGGTGCTCCCGATCTGCCGCAAGCCCATGCCCCTCGACCAGGCGCTCGAACCACGGGAAGCCACTGCCAACCTTATCTGTGCCGGCGAGTCAGCCGCCCAAGCCTATGACCTCGCTCGCCTCTAAGGCCTATCTCCCTATAAGTTGCGGTGGAATACGGAGTGTTTTTGCCTTTAAGGGGCTAATTCAGCCCGTATTCCACCGCAACCTCGAGAATGGCCATTCGAGGTTGGCTGCCTTGGGTCTTGGGTCGGACCGTTTGCCACGAAATGCGGCCATCTGCTACGTTAAACCGGCCATCCTCGACTATCCCGGAATTTGCAAAAACAAAACCGCAGGTAGAAAGCTTGCCGATTTTCGAAAAAGTCGGCTATGGTTGACCCCTGTGGCCTAAACGTAGTAGATGGGCCCTTTCTGTGGTGCGGCACCAAGCCGGTCATTTTGGGATGGGACTATTTTGACTACTCATTGGCTGCTCTGGCAATCGGGCTGCAAAAGTAGTCAAAAAAGCTCCGTCCCAAATTAGCTAGCTTGCTCTGGCGGGCGGGAGCAGGTAAGATATACCGAGCGCCTAGCGCGTTCGATGGGTTCGGATGACGACATGTTCCGAATCTGGTCAGGTCCGGAAGGAAGCAGCCATAAGGAGCCTCTGTCGGGCATCCGAATCCATCGAGCGCACGGGCGTTTTTTGGTGCCGCGACATGGCCCGGTCGGCGGCGAGGTGTTTGGTGTCTCGCTGGTCCTCGGCTTCGCCTGCGGGAT
>CABQNA010000144.1 GCA_902465425.1 uncultured Collinsella sp. | reverse complement strand
GGCCCTCAAAATAGGCGGAGAACTGCTCGCCCGCCCACGCGGCGGCAGCCGCAAGCTTGTTCGTCGACGGCGGCAGTGCCGAGAAAAACCGCTCGGTCACGCGGCGGCAGCCGATGTCCAGCGAGCGCGTTCCCTCCAGCGCAAAGACTCCGCGCTCCGGCGCGTACACGCCCGTCGCGAGCTCCGTGGAGCCACCGCCCGAATCGGCGACGATAATGCGCTCGCCAGCAAAGTCGTGCGCCACGCCAAAAAATGTCAGGCGCGCCTCAACCTCTCCCGGAATCACCTGTGGCTCAAGCCCCAGATCGCGCAGTCCGCCCAGTAGCAGGGCGGCGTTGGACGCATCGCGCGCGGCGCTCGTGCACGTGGTGCAGACGCACGCAGCCCCAAAGGCACGGGCCTCGTCCACAAACATCCGACACGCAGCGAGCACGCGCTCAACGGCCGCCTCGCAAAAGCGCCCCGTCGCGTCCACGCCCTCGCCCAAGTCGGTAATCTCGGTATGCTTGGACGATTCCACGATCGCCCCGCCCTCGACCTGGGCCAGCACCAGCCGCGACGAAACCGTCCCCAGGTCAATCGCGGCCACCTTATATCGTTTGCAATTTGTCATTGCGGGCTCCCCTCCGGGCGCTACTCGCCTACTCGCCGCTGGACGCGACCGTCTGACCCTCGACGCCGTTAAATCCAAACAGCATGTCGAGCGTCTGAATGTACCACGGCGCGTCCTTGCCGACTTCTTCGATCTCCTTGGCCACCTCGCTGGCTTTCTTGGCGTTCGACGACTTCTGGCTCGACGAGGCATCCGAATCGCCGTCTAGGCCCTGCACTTCAATCCTCTTCTCGCCGGGCATCACCAGGCCCAGGTCCTCGGATGCCGCATCCTTGATGCCCTCCTCCGAGAGCAACTTGTCGACGCTTTTTTGCAGCTCATCATTGTATTGCTGGCGAATCTCGACCTGCTTGGCCAAGATATCGCTCGAGCGCTTTGCCACATACAGGTCGCGCACGGGGAAATACAGGCTCACGAGCACCAGGGCAACGACGATGCCGATGAATAGCCCTCGCTGAGGACCGTGGGTAAAGTCGTAGATCGCCTTGACCACCGCGTTGTCGTTGGCGTAGTGCATAAAGTCCGAGCCCGAAAGACGGTTCGAGGGCCTGCTCGACCTATCGTGCGTTTGAGCCGACGAGCGCTGAGCATGCAACGAACGTGCTGGGCGCACTGGTCCATCTGTCGAAGTATTCACTTGAGCATTGGGGCGCGAGGTACTTGTCGGGCGCTGCGTGGAGCGGTCGGCGCCGGCGTAGGCGGACCCACCGAGCTGCACCGTGCGCGCACGGCGAGGCGACGGCTCACGCGAACCGGCGGAATAGTACCTGTTGTCGTAAATCTGATCCATGTGCGCCTTGTGCGGTTGAGGTTTGTTTGCGCTAAGTATTCTAGTTATAGCACGAGCGCGCGCACCGCCTTCGCCAGCCTTTGCTCGACATAAAAAAGGCGCTGAGCCATACGGCCCAGCGCCCAATGGCGGCCATCAGAAGTGGAGCGGAGCCGAGTCAACCCCGCCCCCGCGAGCACCGCCTGTTTAGCGAATGTTGTAGAACGCGGCCTTGCCGGCGTAGCGCGCACTGCCCTCGAGCTCGTCCTCGATGCGGATGAGCTGGTTGTACTTGGCGATGCGATCGCTGCGGCACGGGGCGCCCGACTTGATCTGACCGGCGTTGACGCCCACGACCAGGTCGGCGATCGTGGAGTCCTCGGTCTCGCCGGAGCGGTGGCTCACGATGCAGGCGTAGCCGGCCTCCTTGGCGGTCTCGATAGCCTCGAGCGACTCGGTGAGCGTGCCAATCTGGTTGACCTTGACCAGGATCGCATTGGCGGCGCCCAGCTCGATACCCTTCTTAAGGCGCTCGGTGTTGGTAACGAACAGGTCGTCGCCCACCAGCTGCACCTTGTTGCCAATGCGGCGAGTAAGCTCGACCCAGCCGTCCCAGTCTTCCTCGGCCATGCCGTCCTCGATGGAAATGATGGGATAGGTGTCGACGAGCTTCTCCCAGTAATCGACCATCTGGGCGCTCGTGTACTCAACACCCTCGCCCTTGAGCTCGTACATGCCGGTCTCGGCGTTGTAGAACTCGGTCGAGGCCGGATCCATGGCGTACATGAAGTCGACGCCGGGCTTAAAACCGGCCTTTTCCACGGCCTTGGTGATGTACTCAAACGGCTCGGCATTGGTCTTAAGGTTGGGGGCAAAGCCGCCCTCGTCGCCCACACCACCGCCCAGGCCAGCCTCGTGCAGCACGCCCTTGAGGGTGTGGTAGACCTCGGCGCACCAACGCAGGCCCTCGGCAAAGCTCGGGGCGCCCACCGGCATGATCATGAACTCCTGGAAGTCAACGTTATTGTCGGCATGCACGCCGCCGTTGAGAATGTTCATCATGGGCGTGGGCAGCAGGTGGGCGTTGACGCCGCCCAGGTACTGGTACAGCGACAGGCCCGCCGCTCGGCAGCGGCGCGGGCGACGGCCAGCGACACGCCCAGGATGGCGTTGGCACCGAGCTTGGTCTTGTTGGGGGTACCGTCCGCAGCAATCAGCGCGGCATCGACGGCGCGCTGGTCGAAGGCATCGAGGCCCACGACGGCGTTAGCGCACTCGTTGTTGACATGCTCGACGGCCTGCGAAACGCCCTTGCCCAGGTAGCGGCCCTTGTCGCCATCGCGCAGCTCGCAGGCTTCAAAGGCGCCGGTCGAAGCACCCGAAGGCACCATTGCGCGGCCAAAGCTGCCGTCCTCGAGCACGACCTCGACCTCGACGGTGGGATTGCCGCGGCTGTCGAGCACCTCGCGACCGTAAACGTCCAAAATATCGCTCATGTTGTCTCCCTCTCACTTGGAAACGGGTTGAATGCTTGGCGACGCGGCTTGCACGCTGTAGAGGCGCGCAGGTTCATAAGTTAGCCATGTCGCACTTTTTGCATTATGCCCTAAGTTAGCCGAGGGATACACTTGATTTTCGAAAAATTTAGCGGGAACGATGAAGCGTGTCAGCCCGTCGTTCCCGCAGTCTTACTCCTCCGCCTTTGCGGCATCCCACAGGTCGTTGAGGCCGTGGGTCGAAAGCTCGGCAAGATCCACGTGAGCATCGGCCGCCATCCGCTCCATCGCGGCCCAGCGGCGGCGGAACTTTGCCGTGCTGGCACGAAGGGCACTCTCGGCGTCAATGCCCTCTTTGCGTGCAACGTTGACCAGGGCAAAGAGCAGATCGCCAAACTCCATTTCGCGCTCGGGCGAGCCAGGGGCCTCGGCCTCAAACTCGGCACGCTCCTCGGCGACCTCGTCCCACACGTCCTGGACCGTCTCCCACTCAAAGCCCACGGCAGCCGCCTTGCGCGACACCTTCTGAGCCTGCATCAGCGCCGGTAGATGCGTGGGCACGCCGTCGAGCAGGCCCTCGGGCGCAGCCTCGCCTGCCGCCACGGCCTTGTCCTTGGCAGCCCTCTCGGCAAGCTTAACCTCGTCCCAAATCTTGAGTACCTCGTCGGAGCTGTCGGCATCCACATCACCAAACACGTGCGGATGACGGCGAATGAGTTTGGCGTCAATATCACGCGCCACGTCGGCCAGTGTAAACTCGCCGGCGTCAGCAGCAATCTGCGCATGCAGCACGACCTGCATGAGCACGTCGCCCAGCTCCTCGCGCAGGTGAACCGCGTCGTCCGCCTCGATGCAGTCGAGCGCCTCGTAGGCCTCCTCGATCATGTTCTTGCCAATGCTGCGGTGCGTCTGCTCGCGGTCCCACGGGCAGCCATCGGGCTGACGCAGACGCCAGACGGTCTGCACCAGATGCTGCAGCTCGGTCGACGCGTCTACCAGCGTGGACAGATCGCGCGAGCCCTCGGCATTTTGCTGAGCCATGTGCTGCGCCATGGCTACTCCTCCTCCATGACCACGTGGCGGAACGCGCCGCCCTCGTAGATGCCGTAGCTGTGCGAGCCGTCCTTGGGGATGCTCACGCTACCGGGGTTGAAGAGCCACAGGCCCGGGTGCGCGGCGCTTTCCTCGTTGACCTTGATGTGCGTATGGCCGTAGACGAGCGCGGAGCCCTCGGGCAACGCGGGCGCGTGATCGACGCTGTTGTGCATGCCGGCGCCAAAGACATGGCCGTGCGTCAGGAACAGCTCGCGGCCGGTCTCGTCGAACAGCGTGGCATAGTCGGCCATGACGGGGAAGTCGAGCACCATCTGGTCGACCTCGGCGTCGCAGTTGCCGCGCACCGCGATGATGCGGTCGGCC
>CABQNA010000143.1 GCA_902465425.1 uncultured Collinsella sp. | reverse complement strand
CCCCGGATGAACGCGCCAGTGATACAGCACGTGCGCAACATGCTTAAACCGCGCGCCCGCCGCAAGGCAGCGAAGCGTCAGGTCGTAGTCCTGGGCGCCCGCAACGTCTTCTGGGGACGTGCCAATGCGATCAATAAGCGCCTTCTCCACCATCAGGAAATGCGTCACGCAGTTATGGCTATAGAGCAGGTCAACGTTGAGTTTGGTCTTAAAGACCGGCTGGCCCCACTCCCCCGTTTTCTGGAACATGTCCTCGTCGCAGAACAGGACCTGGGGACGCTCGCCCTCGGCAGCCTTGTTCAGCGCGGAAACATACTGGAATAACGCGTCCGGTTCCAGAATGTCGTCATGGTCCAAGAACGCGATGTAGTCTCCAGTCGCCTGCTGAATACCAGCGTTGGTGTTGAGCACAATGCCGCCGTTGCCAGGCAGCTCAATACGACGAACCCGCTCGTCATTGGCGGCAGCCGCAAGATTGGCCACCGCATCCCATTCGGGCGAGGCATCCATAAGCAGCAATTCCCAGTTGTCATAGCTCTGGGCTAGCACCGAGTCCAGCAGCTCGCGCAGGTAGACCCGATCAGTCTTGTAGCACGGCACCACAATGCTCACGAGCGGCCTATAGGCAAAGGCCGCCGAAGCGACACGTTGGCACGCCAAATCGCCCGGCTTTGCGCGATGTTGCTCAAACCAACGTCGATAAGCTGCGTCGTCTGCACGCGCGTCCTTCATGCGGTTCCAACTGTCATCGAACATGCCGTTGTACAGGCGACCATCCATGGCGCAAAACCCGCTCTGGATCTGCTCTGTGGGATCGCTCACAATCGCGACAAAATCTCGTATATCCTGAGGCATCTCAACGCTCAGATACGTTTTATTGACGCGGCATCCGTCCTGCTGCGGCACATCGACCTGCGATTCAAACACATGCACGGTGACATCGATGGCATTCATATGCGTATCGAAGATCTGGAACTCGGGTGCGCACTGGGGGTCTCCCGCCCAGGTAACCTCATAGCGCCACACCGCGCCGGCGTCTGCCGGCAAATAGCGAATGGCATCGATCTCGTAGCGACCGCAGCATTCGCCACGCTGCGCATCGCGGATAAGCGCGCACAGCGCAGGCTTTGCTTTGTAGTTAATCTTGGATTCCAGCTTGGCCACGCGGCTATCGAGGCGAATGGAGCCCAACCTTTGGCCACCGGATGCAAAAACGACATTCATCGACGAGCCATCCAAAAACGGAAGTACCAAGACGGCGAGCTCGCGCTCGTAATCGGAAACGGAAGGGCAAAGCGCCAGCACGCGGCCGTGATCGACCGGGAGCACCAGCGACGGCACACAAGAGCCGCTCGTCGTCGCATGGGCAAACGCTTGAGAACCCTCCCGCTCAATAAGCGCGGCGACATCCTGACCGGCAAAACGAAGCAGCACAAAAAGACGGCCCTGGCTGCGGCAAAGTGCCAAACGCTTGATACTCATCTACACTTCTCGCTTTCCTAGGGCGTTCGCTGCCATGCGTTTACAGGCACCCAGGCGCCCAAACCTCAAGACGTCGTAATCGAACATGAGCTTTTTGCACCCACGGGCATTGGGGGCCTTGCTGGTAAGCGCCGCACGCACCATAGCAGCAACAGAAGGAGCGCATTGTGCGAGCGCAGCATCGCTGCCCACGGCAGAACCGGCAAGTGCCGTGGCAACGGCAGCAAACACCTTGCCGCAGTCCGAGCCCAGCAACCTGAGCGCATCGTACAGCACCAGATCGCATAGGAAGTACGCCAGGTCATCGGCATGCTGTACATCGAGACCGTCGCGCTGCCAGTCAGCCAGCACCGCGGAGTAAATCTTCACGTGCTCTAGCAGTCGCGTCTCGTCGTCGTAGCGCATGGTGTCCATGAGCGAGCCATTGCGCGCCACGCGATAGTCATACAGCTTGTTCGAAATAAGCGCGGTCTTGCACGAACGACCGTACACGGCAAAATCGAAGACCTGGTCCTCGCCATACTTAACGGTTTCGTCGAACACGATCCCGTTGCCCAGCAAAAACTCACGCTTGCAGGCGGTGCGCCATGCAAAGGGGCGAGAAGCTTCCTTAAACAGCAGGTCAGAGCAATAGCCCTCAAATGACACATCGCGCGGACTCAGCACATAGTTAAGCCACGGATACCCCGCCTCCAGCGGATACGGATTCGCGCCAAAGGTCAAAACGTCGCAGTCCTCGCGCTCAAAGGCATCGACGATCACGCGGCATGCATCGGGCGTAAAGCGGTCGTCGGAATCCAAAAACGCGACGATAGGCGCCGTGGACGCGGCGATGCCTGCATTACGCGCACTCGACAGGCCGCCATTTGGCTTATCGACCAGCGTAAAGCGCGCATCCTTTTCGCAATAAGCGGCCGCAATGTCGCGCGAGCCATCCGGCGAGCCATCGTTGACCAGCACGCCCTCCCAATCGAGCATGTCCTGCGCAAGCAAGGAGTCCAGGCACCAGGCCAGACACTCCTCCACCTTGTAGATGGGAACGACAACGGAAATCTTAGGGGTAGCCATAATCACGTGCTCCTACTGCGCCGCCGGCACGTCGTCGGGATGCGGGTTATCGCCGTAGGCGCGCTGATACGTCAGCACGCGCCAAACCAGCGGCAGGCCGCCAATCTTAAAGTAGTGCTTAAACGTATTGAGCTTGCCGGGCTTCTTAAAGTCAAAGCGCGAATCGATATAGGCGCGGGGCGACTTGACCATCAGGCGCAAGTCGGTCTCGCCACGCGGGTCGAACAGCGACAGATCAAAGCGACCAGCATCCCAATCGGCCTTGAGCTCGGGCGAGGCCTTCTGCCAAAACTGCTCGCGCAGCTCATCGACCAAACGCTCGTCATTCCAACGGTACGTATCGACCTTCATGCGCATTAAAATCCCCTGGAGCTGAGCCTTGAGCTCGGGGCGCTCATCCAAAAAGCGCTGCATCTCGGCATATTCGTCGCATACGCAAAACACCTTGTTGGGCGAATTAACGGAGCTCTTCTCGTTATCCTGGCGATAGCACAAAATGGGGTCCGCAATAAACGCGGCACGCTCGGCGCAAGCCCAAACCTTAAAGTTAAAGCCTGCGTCCTGATACGAGGCGCCCGGCGTGGAGAGAAAGCGAACCTGATTGTCGTTGAGGAACTCGCGTCGATAGATAGCCGACCAAATGGAAGGTTTGCGGTAGAAAATTCCCGGGCGATCGACGGGGCGATACGCGGCGCCCGTCATATGCTCGTCGATAATCCCAAACAGCTCACGGCGTTCGCTGGGCGTGGACCAATACAGGTAAAAGTCGCCCTTCACCACATCGGCATGCTCAGCATCGGCCTTGGCGACCAGCTTTTGGAGCGAATCCTCAAACATAAAGTCGTCGGACTCAAGGATGCCCACGTACTCACCGCGCGCCATCTCCAGGCCGCGGTTCATCGAGTCGCCGTAGCCGCTGTTGGCTTTGTCGATCATCTTGACACGGGAGTCGCGCTCCATGTACTCGCGGATAATCGCCGGCGAGCTGTCGGTCGACCCGTCGTTAATGCAGATGATCTCGATGTCCTTGAGCGTCTGAGTCACGGCAGAATCGAGGCACTCGCGCAGGTAGCGTTCGACATTGCAAATGGGAACAAGCAGCGAAACTTTAGGGGTATCAGAGTTCTGCAAGAGAACCTCCTGTTGAATAGCGTGTAACAGGGTTATTTTAGCAGCCGGGTTGCGGCGGGCGGCAGCGCTTGGAATTATATAAAGCGCTCCAGGCAGGCTTTGAGACCGCGAGTCGAAAGATAGAACAGCGTGGCATCTGCCATCGAAACGCCCGGGGTCGCCGCAACGAGCTTGTGGGCAACACGGCGAACGGCGCCCTTAGCAGGCATATCCGCCCACTCCGTTCCCAAAAACGTCGTGAGGTCCATGTTGACGCGAGCCGCCACGCGATGGAAGTCATCGGAATCCAAGCGCGCCAAATCAAACACGATAAGGTCCAGGAACCAGGTGATCAGCTCGCCGGGACACAGGTCCATAAGACCGTAGCCCGCCCAGTCCTCCAAGACCTCCTCGAGCATTCTCATATGGGCATCGAGCTTTTTGGCGCGAGCCTCGACACTGTTGAACTCGTGCGTCGCCGATTCGCTCTCCATCACGTAGTGGTAGAACTTGTCCGGCATGACGACGGTCTTGTGGGCAAGCGCATAAGCCGCAAATTGGAAGACGACGTCCTCGCCCAAAGCCAGACCGGGGGCGAAGCGAATGCCTTCGCGATTGAGCAGCTCGCGCGAAAAAGCCGCACGGCAGG
>CABQNA010000142.1 GCA_902465425.1 uncultured Collinsella sp. | reverse complement strand
AATACCGCGACGTCGCGCCCGATCAGCTGCCCTATACCGAGTGCCTCAAGGACACGATAGCCCGCGCCTGGCCTTATTTCGAAGACGAGATTCGCCCCCAGATGCTCGCCGGCAAGCGCGTACTCATCGCCGCGCACGGCAACTCCCTGCGCTCACTCGTCATGAAGCTCGAGCACCTCACGCCCGAGGAGATCCTCAAGGTCAACATCCCCACCGGAGTGCCGCTCGTCTACACCTTCGATACCGATTTCAATGTCCTCGACAAGCGCTACATCGGCGATCCGGCGACCATCGCCGCCAAGATCGACGCCGTGGCCAATCAGGGCAAAGCGCACAAGTAGCCCCAACCCAAATCCGACGCGTGGCGCCGCACGACCCAGATGCGACGTCATGCCGCCCATACGCAGGAGCTCACCATGCTCAACCATCTCAAACAACACTTTGGCTCCCGACGCACCGGTGGTCACGGAGGCCTAGACATTGCGCGGCACATCGGCCCCGGGCTGCTCGTGACCGTCGGCTTTATCGACCCGGGCAACTGGGCCTCCAATATGGCCGCAGGCTCGCAGTTTGGCTACGCGCTGCTGTGGATCGTCACGCTGTCCACGATTATGCTCATTGTGCTGCAGCACAACGCGGCACACCTGGGTATCGCCACGGGCGCCTGTCTCGCCGAGGCCACGACACGCTACCTCCCCCGCTTCATTGGACACACGGTACTCGCCAGCGCCTATCTCGCGACCATCGCCACCGCCATGGCCGAAGTCCTGGGTGGCGCGATTGCCCTTCAAATGCTCTTTGGGCTGCCCGTGCGCGCGGGCTGCGTCATCGTGGCGGCAGTATCGATGGCGATGCTCATGACGAACTCCTACAAGCGTGCCGAACGCTGGATCATCGCCTTCGTAGGCGTGGTAGGACTCTCGTTTTTGGCCGAGCTTGCACTAGTCAAGGTCGACTGGTCGCAAGCCGCCGCAAGCTGGGTCACGCCCAGTATGCCCACTGGCTCTGCCGCGATTATCGTGAGTGTCCTGGGTGCGGTCGTTATGCCCCACAACCTCTTTCTACACTCCGAGGTCATCCAATCCATGCACTTCGAAGGCCAAGGCGAGCAGGTTATCGAAGAGCGTCTGCGCTATGAGCTCTTCGACACGCTCTTTTCGATGGGCGTGGGCTGGGCAATCAACTCGGCCATGGTCATCCTGGCCGCAACGACCTTCTTTGCGCACGGCATTGTCGTAGACGACCTCGCCGTCGCAGCGGACACGCTCTCCCCCATTCTGGGCCCAGCAAGCTCGACAATCTTTGCGGTGGCGCTGCTGTTTGCGGGCCTCTCGAGTAGTGTGACGGCAGGCATGGCGGCAGGCACCATCACCGCGGGCATGTTCGACGAGGAATACGACATCCACGACCGACATTCCTCGATCGGTGTGGCGGCCTGCTTCGTCGGCGCAGTGGCGGCGTGCTTGGCCGTCCCGAATCCTTTTGAGGGTCTCATTTGGAGTCAGGCGCTGCTGTCGCTTCAGCTGCCAATTACGGTCTTTGTGCTCATACGACTCACCAGTTCGCCCCGCGTCATGGGCAAATACGCCAACTCGCGCCCGCTCAACACGCTGCTCGTAGGAATCGGTGCCATCGTGACGATTCTCGACATCGTGCTGCTAACGGGGATGTAATTGGGATGGCGTGACTGTCCAGATATAACGTCTCAATCTGTAACACGTAAGGCCGTTTTAAACCGTCAGATAAATCAAAAGGGCCCCGGCCGAGAATTCGACCGGGGCCCTTGGACAGAGCTCTGTATAGCTAATCGCCTTGTGTCTACGAGTTACTCCTCGACGAGCTCAAACTCATCGGGGCCGACGCCGCAGACCGGGCATACGTAATCCTCGGGCAGCTCGGGCGTGTCGACCTCAACCTCGTAACCGCAAACGGTGCACACGAACTTATACGTCTTCTTCTCCTCAGCCATGATGTTCTCCTCTCGAACGCGACTGGTGATGTACTTCGTTTATTAGTATAGATTCTCAATAATATAATGCAAGTATTTTTAGAACATTTCTAGCCTTGATACGACGAAGCCTTGGGCGGCGTCTTGCCCTTCAAGACCTTATGGTAGTAATCGTAGGTGAGCGGTGTCTCGTCGCTCAGGCGCTTGGCATCCTCCACCTCGCCGATAAAGAGCAGGTGCGTGCCCACATCCACGGTATCAATCAGACGGCAGCTAAACAGCGCCGCCGCGTGCTCGGGCACATAGGGCATGCCCAGCGCGGTCTCGTGGGTCTCGTACTTGGCAAACTTGTCGTAATCGCTGCTGGTGCGGAAGCCAAAATTGCCGATATAGAGCATGTCGGCGGTCTGGTCAATCACGGTCAACGCAAAGGCCTTAGCCGATGCGATTACGCCGGACGTGACATTTTCCTTGTTCACGGCAACCGAGATGCGCGGCGGGGCAGATGTCACCTGCACCGCTGTGTTGATAAAGCAGCCGGCACGCAGCCCGTCGGACGCGGCACTCACCACATACAGGCCGCTCGGCATCGTAAAGAACGCAGTTTTGTCCATAACGATCACTCCCCTAGCTCGGGTTGGAACCTCATGGATGTATGTACCCACAAAAAAGGCGGCACCCATAACGGACGCCGCCTTTGAGACATATATGTCAGAACAGTAAGAAAGATGAGACGCCCGCAGTTGCGGTGAAATAGGGACTGAATAGTCCCTCAATCAGGCAAAACAGTCCGTATTCCACCGCAACTTATACAGAGTGCCTTAGCGGTTGCGTTCCTTAAGGGCGCGGTCGATCTCGCGTTGGACATCACGCTTGGCCATGTCCTCGCGCTTGTCGTAGAGCTTCTTGCCGCGACCCAAACCCAGCAGCAGCTTTACGCGGCCGTCCGTATTAAAGTAGAGCTCCAACGGAACCAGCGCATAACCACGGTTGCGAAGTTTGCCGTCAAGAAAGTCAATCTCCTTGCGGTGCAGCAGCAGACGACGCCGACGATCGGGATCGCGATTCCACACGCCACCATGGCTATAAGGATGGATATGCAGGCCGACGAGCCAGCACTCGCCGCCACGAATCAGCGCAAAAGTGTCAGTGATCTGGCAGGCGCGCTCGCGAATCGACTTGACCTCGGTGCCGCTCAGTTCAATGCCACACTCAAATGTCTCATCAATAAAGTACTCGTGATGTGCCGAGCGATTCTTGGAGATGAGTTTGCGCTCGCGCTTACTGGGCATCGTCGGCCTCCTTGACACCGTCAGCGCCCTTGTCGACACCCGTGTGCTTTGCCTTGCGCTCGGCATTGAGCTCAGCATCGCTCTCGCGCACCAGCTTGATAATCGCCGCGCAGGCTTCCTCGCCCACCAAGTCGCGAGCACGCACCGTCAGGCGCGTCGCCTCCTGCTTGTCGCCGTCGCTTGCAGCATCGGTCGCGCACATAATCAGGCAGATGGCAATCTCGGCCGAAGGTGAGGTCGGAACGCCCTGCAACGCCAGCTCGCCCATCACGTGCTCGTCGCTCTCCTCGGCGGCATCCGGATAGGTGGTATGGATCTTGTTGAGCAGGCGCGTCGTATGCGCATCGTTGGGCGCCAGGCGCAGTGCCAGACGCGCGCAGCCCACGGCAGCCGAAACGTTCTCGGTCTCGGGCTCCAAGAAGTACTGACCCAGATTGGCGTAAGCGCGGGCGGCGCACTTGCCATCGCTTGCACGCTCCAGCACCGAGAACGAGAGCGATGCCCATTCTTGCTTGTCCTCGAGAGCGCGGAACAGCTCGGCCAAATCCAAGCGATAGTTGCAGTTCATGGGGTCCCAACGCACAGCCTGCATCAGGGCATTACGAGCGCTCACATAATCCTGCTGGCGAATGTAGGCAAACGCCATATCAGAGTACAGGCGGTCAAACGGCACCTCGACCTGCACGAGCTCGCGCGGATCCTTCTCCACGCGGCGATAGGCCAAGCGCTCAAACTTGCTATCGAAGCTAAAGTATTGGCGCTTCTCCTCCGTCTTGCACTCAGCGTCGATATACTCCTCGGCGAGCTCCACCAGACGCTCCAGCAGCGGCGTCGCCGTAGCCAGGTCGCCCTGCGCCAGATAGTTCTCGGCATACGTGATGTCTTGCAAGCTGATGGGCAGATCCATGACAACTCCTCGGTCCGGGCGGCAGACTCAACGCGCGCCTTAAACATCGGTCAATACACAAAACCCGGGTCTCTTACGAGGCCCGGGCGTTCAATTTTGGTAGCCCGTACCAGATTCGAACTGGTGATCTCCGCCTTGAGAGGGCGGCGTCCTAAACCGCTAGACGAACGGGCCA
>CABQNA010000141.1 GCA_902465425.1 uncultured Collinsella sp. | reverse complement strand
TCTCGGAAGGCACGTGCAGACCTTTCGTCATGGCCTCCTACCTTTCTTTCGGGCCCTTGTCAGGGCCGATTCGTTAGCGCCCCTCCGTGTGAGGCGTTATTGCTGACGACATATTTATATCCAAAATCAGCTCATACTTCCACCTTGCCCCCGAACGGTTTTTTATAGGGGGTGAACGGCATACACATATACTTCACGCATGGCACACTTCATCTTAATAAAGCGTATTTACGTGCTTAAACGCGTTTTCAATCCTAAAATCAAATGGAACTTAACTTTGTTAAACCATCCTTAAATTGCATATTTCCACTAAAGCTATGAATAGAATTAGCGGTTCATACCGCGTCTCAACCATTTTCATTTTTATTCAGAAAAAAGTTTGTCCTATTCATTTCTGGTAAATAAATTACCGTTTACCAGACGCTTGATACCGTTCACCGGAAACTCAGTATAAGGCCCAGCGGATACCGGCTCGCTTTACGGCCCCATTTGTAACAACTTGACTTCTCGGTATAGAAAAACGGACCCACTTCACTAGGGAAACGGGTCCGTTTTCGATTATCTTCGGCCAATTTAGATAACGCCCTCGAAGATCATCGGAATCCTAGCGATCAAACTCCGCCAGCGCCTCGCCCAAAAGCCTCAGGCCCTCGCGCAGAACGTCCTCGCTCGCGCAGTAGCCCAGGCGTGCGCCACAGGGAAGCTCAAAGCGGCTGCCGGGTACCAGCAGCACTCCCCTCTCGGACAGCAGGCGCTTGCAGAACTCCTCGTCGTCCTCGGGAATATCCAGCTGGATAAACGAGGTAGACACGCCCTGCGGGGCCGTCCAGGAAACGCGATGCTGCGTATCGATCCAAGCCTGCGCGATATCGCGGTTGCCAAACACGATCTTGCGATTGCGCTCGAGGATCTTGTCCTTGTGCTCAAGCACATAGGTCGCCAGGGCATCGTTGAACACGCCGCCGCAAATCATGGTGTAATCGCGATAGGTACGGATGCGGTTGGACACCTCTTCGTCGGCCACGACCCAGCCCACGCGGGCCGCAGGCGTCGAATAGGTCTTGGACAACGAGTTGGTGACAATGGCCCTCTCGTACACGTCGACCATCGACATAAAGGACTCAGTGTTTTCGAGCGGCAGATATACCTCGTCGCACAGCACGTAGGCGCCCACCAAGCGGGCGATCTCGGCAATCTGGCCGAGCATATCGGCATCGAGCACAGTACCGATGGGGTTAGATGCGTTGTTTATGCAGATAAGCTTGGTGTTGGGACGCACCAAGCGCTTGAGTTCCTCGATATCGGGCTTCCAGCCGAGTTCCTCGCGAAGCTCCCAATACTCGACCTCGGCGCCCAGCGTGCGCGGAATCTCGTAGAGCGGCGCGTAGGTGGGCCACTCGGCGATAACATGGTCGCCGGGCTCGACCACAGCCATGATGGCGTTGAGGTTAGCGCCCGTGCAGCCATTGGTCTGCAGAATGTGATCGGGATTGACCTCCCGACGATACAGCTTGGCAACCTCGGCCTTAAACTCCGGCGAGCCCTCGATCCAGCCGTAGTTCATCTTCTCGCGGTCCAGGCGCTCGTAGAACGTGGCGCCGTCCTGTTCATCGAGCGCGCGCAGCTCGCCCATGGTGAGCGACGAGATCGTCGACTGGGCGATGTCCCACGTGGCGCTCTTCTCCCAAACGTTGAGCCATTCCTCAACGCCAATCGTCTTGATGTCCATGGCCAGGCTCCTTACAAAAGCAGTCATCCAATCGTGTTGACGTTCCTCATACAAGATTGGGGCGGTGCGAAAACCCGCACCGCCCCAATGGGAGACATCTAATGGCAGCTAGATGTATGTATTATGACCTGTACGGGTCCTTGAAGACCTTAGAGGTCCTCGCGCCAGAAGGGCATGCTCATGCAGCGCGGGCCGCCGCGGCCGCGGGAGAGCTCGGCGGAGGGCACGACGAGAAGGTCCAGGCCCTCCTTGTACAGCACGTCGTTGGTGACGGTGTTGCGGGCGTAGACGCAGATCTTGCCGGGCTCGACGCACAGGGTGTTGGAGCCGTCGTTCCACTGCTCGCGGGAGGCCGCGATCGGGTCGCCGCCGCCGCAGGGGATCAGCTTGACCTGGTCGACGCCGGTGGCGTCCTCCAGGACGTGCTCGAGGGTGTCCTCGATCAGGCGGATGTTCACGTCGCCCGGGTTCTTGCCGGCGGTCAGCTCGTAGACGCGCAGGGTGCCCATGATGGCGGGGTGGATCGTGAACTTATCGACGTCGATCTGGGTGAAGACCGTGTCGAGGTGCATGAAGGCGCGCGAGACCGGGATGTCGAAGGCCAGGATGCGCTCGACCTTGGAGTCGGAGTTCCAGAAGATGTTCTGGGCCATGACGTCGATCGCGGCGGCCTGGGTGCGCTGGGAGATGCCGACGGCGAGGGTCTTCTCGTTGATGTTCAGCACGTCGCCGCCCTCGGTGTGGAACTGGCAGTCGCGGCGGAAGTACAGCGAGACGTCCTTGTAGTCGGGGTGGTACTTGAAGACGTACTTGCCGTACAGGGTCTCGCGGTTGCGGGTGACCGAGTACATGCGGTTGAGGTTGACGCCCTCGCCGACGACCGCGAACGGGTCGCGGGTGAAGTAGAGGTTGGGCATCGGGTCGATGATCAGGTCGGACTCGGACTCGGAGTTGACCAGGGAGTCGAGGGTCGTGGACGCCGTGAGGGGCATGTCGATCTCGGACTTGGTCATGCCGGCCATGGTCTTCTTGACGAACTCGAGGTTGTCCTCGATGGAGTCCAGCTTCTCGCGGACGATCTGCGGCATGTGCTGGCCGCGGATGCCGGCCTCGGCGATGTACTGGTCGGTGAACTCGGCGCGGGCGCCGGGGACCTGGTCGAACACCTCGGCGACGAGGTTCTCGAGATAGAGGACCTCCACGCCCTGGTCCCTCAGGATCTGGGCGAAGGTGTCGTGCTCCTGCTGCGCGACCTCCAGGAACGGGACGTCGTCGAACAGGAGTCGCTCGAGCTCGTCGGGCGGCAGGTTGAGGAGCTCGTCGCCGGGACGGTGCAGGCAGACCTTCCTGAGCTTGCCGATCTCGGAAGGCACGTGCAGACCTTTCGTCATGGCCTCCTACCTTTCTTTCGGGCCTTTCGGCCGAATCTCTCAGCGCCCTTCCGTAACGGGCGCTGCTTGCTGACAGCTCTAGTTATATCCAAATTCCACCCGCAATTCCACCTCGCCCCCGAACGGTCAACAAAGTGCGATGAACGGTATATCGCATGTGATTCCCCCATGATGTACTCCGGCGTTCTAAAGTAACTTTTATAAGGTAAACGCTCTTTTTTCTTAAAAACCATTTGCGATTGCGTCTCTAAACTTTTGATTCAGAATTGCATAGCTAAATCGGTTTTATGTATATAAATGACGCTAGTTTACGTTTCTGCCTGTATTCGATGATATTCAGCTATCTATCATTCTTATTCACACTTACGTACCAGTTGAGTGAGGATATAGACCGCTTGCAGACGAGCAGGGCGTCAGTCCTATAACTTGTCAGCGTAAGAAGTAGGTAAAGATACCGTTCACGCGATACGTCCGTGCCGGCGGTCGACTAAATTGAGACAATAGTGAATAGTGTTAGGCTACCGTCCCCTGTGGGGACTGAACGGACAGATGCATATGCCGAGCAAAATCGAAAAGAAGCAAGCCGCCGCAAAGCTGCGCAAGCCGCCGCGCGACTTCTCGTACACGCAAAACCGAGAGCTTAGCTGGCTGCGCTTTGACAACCGCGTGCTTGACGAAGCCTTCGATGAGACCGTTCCGCTGTTCGAGCGTCTAAAGTTCGTGTCGATTTTCGAGTCTAACCTCGACGAGTTTCTCATGGTGCGCGTGGGCGGCCTGTCCGATCTGGCGGAGCTCAAAAAACAACCTGTCGACAACAAGAGCAATATGACCGCCTCCGAACAGGTCGATGCTGTCATGGCCGAAATGCCCGGGCTCCTTACCCGTTGGGAGTCCATCTTTAAGAGCATCGAGGGCAAGCTCGACACCTTGGGCGTTCACCGCGCCCGCATCGATTCGCTTACGCCCGAGGAGCGCACCTTTGTAACCCGCTACTTCCAGGCCTACGTGTCGCCGGTTATCTCGCCGCTGGTCATCGATCCTCGCCACCCCTTCCCCAACCTGCGCAATGGCGCGCTCTATCTGGCCTGTGGTCTGGACGGCGCCACCGACGAGGAGAGCCTGCTGGGCCTTATCGAGATTCCCGCCTCGATGAACCGCGTGGTCGAGATCCCCTCGCCCACCGGCACCTACTCCTACATCTTGCTCGAGGACGTC
>CABQNA010000140.1 GCA_902465425.1 uncultured Collinsella sp. | reverse complement strand
TGACCGACGACCGCGTGATCAAGCTGGAGGAAGCGACCGAGACCAAGAAGAAGGGTCTGCTCCGTCGCGAAAAAGAGGAGCAGACGTATCGCATCACAGTGACCGACGAGGCCTGGAAGGCTGCCAAGAAGGACGGCATCGATCGCGACGTGCTCAAGGTCTTCTTCGCTGGCGTTAAGCCCGATAAAGACGGCGTCCGTTCGCGCACGTTTAGCGAGCTGGAGGAGTATGCCAGCGAGCGTACTGAATCTGTTGGCGACAAGCTCGAGGACTATCAGAGCACGGTTAAGGGCAAGCTGGAGGCGCGCGAGCTTATTGCATCGGACGGCACCGTCGCCATGGTGCTTGGCTTGGTCCTTGGCATCATCATTGTCTTTGGCATTTTGGGCTCTCTGTTCTATACCGACTTTGCGGACGCCAACGTCGGTGCCGCTATGATCTCGATCCCCGTCACGATTGTGGGCTTTGTCCTGAGCTGCACCTTCCGCCGTTACACGCCGGAGGGCGCCGAGGTGGCGGCTCGCTGCAAGGCGCTCAAGCATTGGCTTGAGGATTTCACGCGCCTAAAGGAAGCCGTTCCGGGCAATCTGGTACTGTGGAATAAACTTCTGGTGATGGGTGCGGCGCTGGGTGTTTCCAAGGAAGTCCTGCGTCAGCTTGCCGAGGCTGTTCCTCCCGAGGTGCGCGAGGCCGACGGTTTCTACGACAATTACCCCTGCTACTGGTGGTACTACCATCATTACGGCAACGAGTCGCCGATGGATTCGTTCGACGGCGTGTATCACGAGAGCATCCGTGAGCTGGCATCGAGCTCCGACAGCTCGAGCGGCGGCGGAGGCGGCGGCTTCTCGGGCGGCGGAGGCGGCGGCGTCGGCGGAGGCGGCGGCGGAACGTTCTAGCGGTCGTAAATTATGGGATGGGCTTTTCTCGACAGCCGTCGGGGGAAGCCCATCCCTTTTTATGCGCTACCTACGAAGACTGTCCCCAACGACTAGTCACTGGGGACGTTCCTAAATGACTAGGTATGGCTGCTGGGCCTAGGCTGTTAGGTCGAGTTCGTAGAGGAAGCTTTCGCGCGGCATGTCGTGACGGCGCTCTTCGCGGTTGGCGCGGTGCGTGGCCGTGCGCTTAAAGCCATGCAGCTCGTAGAACTTCCACGAGCAGTTGGAGTCGGTGTACAGGTGCGCCCTCGTCGCCCCGCGCGAGGACAGGTACGAGACTGCGGCGTCGAGCAACACCGAGCCAACGCCCAGGCCATGGACGTCGCGATCTACGGCAAGCAGCGTGACCTCGTTGTCGTGTGGCAACGGGCTGCTTTCGAGCAGGCGGTTGTTGGTTCGGATGGTTGCGCGCACAAACGAGAGATACTCGGCGCAGGCATCGGGCTCCAGCTCGCGCATTTGCGATAGCAGTGCGCGTTCGGTATCCAGCCAATGTTCCTTAACGGTGGCGCCGGAGCTCTGTCCCGCACGCGCGAGCGCAATGCCGCGCGCCTGACCGTCGATTACGGCAACCTGCGAAAACGTCGAAGACGAAAGGCAATAGGCGAGGTCGCACGCGGCCTCGAGGCGGTTGTACTCATCGTTATCCGAATTGTTGTGCCAAAGCTGCTGTAGAATCAGCGCGATGGCGTCGAAGTCTTCGGTATCAAACGGTCGGTAGAGAACCCGCGAGACCATGGTGCCTCTTTCTTTTGCGGATGCATATCGAGCACAGTTCTACCACGCTATTGGCATCTAATTATGGTGCCCCTGTGTTCCATGAACTCACCGTGCCCGGTGCCGTGCCCATCCCCTCCGCTCGCAAACTTTTTCTGCATATGCGCCCGTTGCGGGGTGCATCGATGCGCTCGATGCGCTACATTGAATCAGTATTTTCAATGCCGCTGCGCGAGCGCTGCAGATCGACGTATCACCGACTCACAGAGCACGGCGGCGTACCAGACAGGAGGACTGCATGGGATCTGATGTGAAGATCGCACGCGCGTTGATTTCGGTTACCGATAAGACGGGCGTCGTCGATTTCGCACGGACGCTGGTCGATGACTTTGGCGTCGAGATCATCTCTACGGGCGGCACAGCTCGTGCCATCGAGGACGCGGGCGTTCCCGTAACCCCCATCGAGGAGTTCACGGGCTATCCCGAGATGATGGACGGCCGCGTTAAGACCCTGCACCCCAAGGTTCACGGCGCGCTGCTGGCCCGCCGCGATTCCGAGCAGCACATGCAGGAGGCGGCACAGCACGGCATTAAGCTGATCGACCTGGTCATCGTCAACCTGTACGAGTTCGAGAAGACCGTCGCCAACCCCGAGGTCACCTTCGCGGATGCCATCGAGCACATCGACATCGGCGGTCCCTCCATGCTGCGCTCTGCCGCCAAGAACGCCGCGAGCGTTACCGTCATCTCCGACCCGGCCGACTATGATGCCGTCCTGGCCGAGATGCGCGAGACCGGTGGCTGCACCACGCTTTCCACCCGTCGTCGCCTGCAGGTGAAGGTCTACCAGACCACCGCCGCCTACGACACGGCTATCTCCCGTTGGCTTGCCGCCCAGGCAAGCGACGTGGCGGACACCTCTGCCAAGCTCGAGATCTCGCTGGAGAAGGTCGACGACCTGCGCTATGGCGAGAATCCTCAGCAGAAGGCCACGGTCTATCGCTTTGCCGAGGGCTGCGAGAATACCGCGAGCTCGCAGTTCCCGCTCGTGGGCTCCGAGCAGATCCAGGGCAAGCCGCTCAGCTACAACAACTATCTGGATGCCGACGCCGCTTGGAACCTAGTCCGCGAGTTCGACGAGCCGGCCTGCGTGATCCTCAAGCATCAGAACCCCTGCGGCTCCGCCGTGGCCGAGGACATCACGGCCGCCTACGACCGCGCCTTCGCCTGCGATCCCAAGAGCGCCTTCGGCGGCATCATCGCCTGCAACCGCGAGGTTCCCTATGAGCTGGTTGAGCACTTTGCCGATCAGAACAAGCAGTTCGTCGAGGTTATCATCGCTCCGAGCTACACTGCCGAGGCGCTCGAGCGCATGGCCAAGCGCCCCAACCTGCGCGTGCTGGCCACCGGCGGCGTGGACCACGGCGCCCAGGTGGAGCTGCGCTCCGTCGACGGCGGCATGCTGGTGCAGGAGGTCGACCACGTGACCGAGGATCCTGCGACCTTTACGTTCCCCACCGACCGCAAGCCCACCGACGCCGAGATGGCCGAGCTCGAGTTTGCCTGGAAGGTCTGCAAGGGCGTCAAGTCCAACGCCATCCTGGTCTCCAAGGGTAAGGCCGGCATTGGCATGGGCCCGGGTCAGCCCAACCGCGTTGACTCCGCACTGCTTGCCTGCGAGCGCGCCGAGGACTTCTGCGAGCGCGAGGGCGTGGAGAAGGGCGGCTTTGCCTGTGCAAGCGACGCGTTCTTCCCGTTCCGCGACAACGTCGACGTGCTTGCCGCGCACGGCGTGACCTGCATCATCCAGCCTGGCGGCTCCAAGCGCGACGACGAGAGCGTCCAGGCCTGCAACGAGCATGGCATTGCGATGGTCTTCACGGGGGCCAGGCATTTTAGGCACTAAGTTTCGCCCCGGAACAAAATAATCTCTGCAAAAGACGGCTGCTCCGTTTGGAGGGCCGTCTTTTTGGTATAAGAGGACGGAATGACTAACACGAAAGGTATGACCATGCCCCAGATTGATGATGCCGAGCTGTTTGGCAATGCCGAGGATCAGCGTGCGTACGAGGACTTTTGCGCCAATCAGGAGGCGGTCGAGAAGTTCACGCTCGACAAGCCCGCGCTTGTCTGCCGTTGGCGCATGTCCAACAAAAAGGTGCCCATGCTCAACCGCCACATCCGCGCACTGTCCGAGCGCCTGGTGCAGGGCGAGCCGCTTACCCATAACATGCTCAGCTGGGCCAAACAGCACGTTGAGTGGTCGCTTGCCGAGGGCGATTACACTGCGCACGACGGCGTACTCATGCTGGTGATCGACGTCAATGGCAACGCCGCCATGACGGTGGGCGAGTACGAGCCGCTGGCCGATACGTCGGCCAAGGCGCTACGTGCCCGCTCCGCCGAGGCCCGCTCCGAGGCCGACGAAACCGGCGTGGCGCCCGAGCTGCTCGCCGCCGTCGATAACGGCGAGCTGGCCTTTGTGGCGCCAGCGGACGAGTGCCTGTGCGGCACGGCGACGCTCATCGAGCAGCTGGCCCAGACCAAGGGCATCCCGGTCACGCGCGTAGATATTCCCGCGCAGCTCAAGGGTGCGCTGTTTCTGGTGAGCGACGAGCACGGCGTGGTTCCCGCCACCGACGGTGACGCCGCCGAGGCCGACGCCGCCGAGGCCGACGCCGCAACGGTCGCCTTTTTCGCCGAAGGCTACGAAAAGCTCCGC
>CABQNA010000139.1 GCA_902465425.1 uncultured Collinsella sp. | reverse complement strand
AGTTAACTGTACCGCACCTACCGCATCAGCGCGAGGGCGACCGACGATATCCCGTCTAACTAACGCAAACCCTCTACCGCATCCGCCAGAAGAGCGGCGGCCCTATCCTGAGCCAGACCACGTGCCGCCTGACGCATGGCGTCGCGCGCCGCCGCGTCATCGACCAAGTGCAGCAGCTCATCGGCAAAGGCAGAACCATCGATATCGGCATCGGCGCAGAGCGCACCGGCCCCGGCGTCGACCAGATAACGGGCATTGGTGGTTTGGTGGTCGGCCGTCGCATGCGGATACGGCACGAGCACCGAGGGCACGGCGAGCGCAGCGATCTCGGCCACGCTCGATGCGCCCGAACGCGAGAGCACCAAATCGGCAGCAGCCAGCATATCGCCCATGTTGTCGATGTAAGGCTGGACGCGGTAACGCTCCGCCTCCTCGGGCGTCAGCGCCAAAGCGCGCTCGGTCTCCTCAAAGCCGTCGGCACCCGTCGAATGCAACACATAGAGGTTCTTGCGCGAAAGCAGCTCGTTTTTGAGCGAAACCACGCGCTCGTTGAGGTGCTGGGCGCCAAGTGAACCGCCAAAGACGAGCAGCAGCGTAGCGTCCTCGGGAACGCCAAGTGCCTTGCGGCCGCGAGCGCGATCGCCCTCGATTACCGAGCGACGTACGGGGTTGCCGGTCATGAGCACGTGGTCAGGGTCACCTTCGCGCTCAAAGACCGAACGCGCTGCCGGCACCGAGATGCACACGCGGGCGGCGTGGGAGTTCATCATCTTGTTGGCCAGGCCCGGAACAGAGTTCTGCTCATGCAGCAGATACGGAACGCCTGCGCCCTTGCACCACCCCAGCAGCGGAACCTCGACATAGGCACCAAAACCGATGGCGGCATCGGGCTTGCCGACCTTTGAGAAATGACTGGCGAGCGCACGCTTGGCCTTGTTGACACGCCACAGCGAGGTCAGCGCCGTCCAAGGACGGGAGCGGTCGAAGCCCGTGACCGTAATGGGCACAAAATCAAACCCAGCCTCGGGGACCAGACGACCCTCGAGCTTGCGCGACTGGCCCACGAACACAACATGGTGGCCACGGTCACGCAGCTCTTCGGCCAAGGCGAGCGCGGGGTTGATGTGTCCTGCCGTGCCGCCGGCTGCAATAGCAACGGTCATTTTATCGGTCATGGTAGTCCCTTCGTACACGCGGTCCCTGGTCGTCGGTGCGCAGACGCGCCGACGGGTCCGAGTTCAAATCGATTCGATTATATCCGCCGCCCGCATTGCGAGGAGTGGGGCGCTGAGGACGACCTTGCGGCGCCGTTCGCTGACGCGGGCGGGCTGCCGGCTCGGTCGCAGAGCCATCCAGGACGGTAAAACCGTTACGCGTAGATCGCTCGCCGCGCACGTGGGGCACGCCGGCGGTGCTCTCATCCATAACGGCAAAGCTCTCGCGGCGACGGTCGTACTCATCACGACGGGCGCTCTCATACGAAACGCGCAGGATCAGACCGGCGAGCATAAGCGACACAATAATCGAAGAGCCGCCGTAGCTAATAAACGGCAACGGTTTGCCCGTCATGGGAAACACGTTGAGGATGCCCAGCGCGTTAATCAAAAACTGCACCGCGAGAATGACCGCGGAGCCAGACGCCATGAGCGCGCCCCGACGATCGGTCGCCTGCTCGGCAATGCGAAACGCCGAGTAGATCAGCATCGCAAACACCAAGAAGAACAGCACGGTTCCGACAAAACCGACTTCCTCGCCAATGATGGCCAGGATGTAGTCGTTGTGCGCCTCGGGCAGATACGAGTACTTCATGGTTGAGTTGCCGATGCCACGGCCGAACAGACCGCCCGAGGCAAAGGCCATGATGGCAAGCGTGGCCTGATAGCCGTCACCATACTCGTCGGCCCAAGGGTTCAAGGCAACCTGAATACGCACCATACGGTACGGCTCTGCGACAAGCGCAATCACGATCACGAGAATGCCAAAGATTAGCACGCCGATGATGAATCTGGGGTCGAGACCCGCAAACAACGCCATGCACATGAGGGTCAACAGGATGATCAGGACAGTACCGAAATCGGGCTGGATAAAGATCAGAAAGAGCGAAATGCCCAGGTAGATGCCCATCTTGCGAAGGAATTCGTTGATGTTGCCACCGGGCGAAAAGAAACGATCAAGCATGATGGCCGAATACGCAATGGCAAATGGCTTTAAAAACTCGGAAGGCTGGAACTGAATGCCGGCAATGTTGAGCCAGCGCGTGGCGCCACGGCTGCCGCTGCCCACCAAGAACACCAGAAACAGTAGCCCTATCATGCCTATGAGGAAGATCCTGAGCACGTCTTCCCCAAACCAGCTGTCCGGCAAGATGCGCACGATGGCAACCATAGCCAGCACGCCAACTCCGGCAAACGCGGCTTGTCGAAACAGAAAAAACGTCGCCGAGCCATTCTCGTGCAGCGCCTCGACCGAAGACGCCGAGTACACCATCAGCAGGCCAAAGCATACCAAGGTAAACAGGCAGGCCATGAATATCAAACGGGGGCGCATGATACGGGCGGGAACGCCGGCAATATAGCGTTCGCTAAACGACTGCCCGCCGCGACCGGAACGCGGTGTGATGCAACGTGAGGAAGCACGGTCCGAGTCGGGCCTCCTCATACCTTGTCGAGGGCTCTCCTCTCTCACCGGCAACCCCTATTCCATTTGCGATTTCGCCGCAGCGGCAAGCTGGGCCACATAGTCCTTAAACACGCGGCCGCGCTCCTCATAGCCCGAGAACTCATCGAACGAAGAGCAGGCAGGAGAAAGTAAGATCACGTCACCACGGCTCGAAAGCGAACGGGCAACGTCCACGGCGTCGCGCAGGTCATCCGCCTGGGCGATATCCACATCGCCATCGACATCAGCCTCGTCCATAGCGGCGGTGAAGCGCTCGCGCGCATCGCCAAAGCAGACGACCGAGCGCACGTTGTCCATAACGACGCGCGCGAAGTCCGTGAGCGGAGTGCCCTTATCGTGGCCGCCGAGCAGCAAGATCACGTCGTCATCGGGAAATGCCGTCAGTGCCTTCTCGACCGCATCGGTGTTAGTCGCCTTGGAATCGTTGACGTAGCGCACGCCGTCAATCTCGCCACACGGCTCCACGCGGTGCTCGAGCGGCTGGAACGAGGCCAGACCGCGGCAGACACCGTCGACATCGGCACCGACCGCCAAGGCAGCCGTGGCAGCGCACAGGGCATTGATAACATTGTGATGGCCCGAGATCTTGAGCTCGGATGTAGCGATGAGCGGGGTCTCGACACCCTTCAGACGCACGATCATCTTGCCATCGCGCACAAAGGCGGCATCCTCGCCCTCAGGCTCGTCAAAGGCAACCTTGCAGATGCGACGACCCGGCGTGTAGATGTACTCATCGAACTCGTGAATGCCGGCGTCTTCGACGTCGACAACCACCAGATCGTCATCGACCATATTGTCAAACAGTTTGATCTTGGCAAGCGCATAGTTCTTATGACTCTTATGCCAGCCCAAGTGGTCGGGAGTGATGTTGAGCAGCACCGCCACGCGGGGGTGGAGCTCGGTTGTCGTAGCAATCTGATAGCTCGAGAGCTCAGCCACAAACCACTCGTTGTGGGCTCGGCCGTCAATCTCGTTGACCGGCGGCTCGCCGATGTTGCCGACAGCAACGCTGGCCTCGCCGGCAGCCTTAAGCAGATAATCAGTCAGCGACGTGGTGGTCGTCTTGCCGTTGGTGCCCGTGATGGCAATCCAGTTATCGGGCGACAGGCGATAGGCAAACTCGGGCTCACCCATAATCTGGGCGGCATGCTCGCGCCCAGCCTTAAAGAAGCCCGAGAACTCCGAGATGCCCGGGCACGTCACGCATACGTCATAGGCGCCCTCGACCTGTTCGGTCCCATAGACAAACGACGCACCAGCAGCCTCGAGCGCACGCGTGGCGTCATTGGGCTCAGAGGTGCCACCGCCATACACGGTAACGGCACTTACGCGCTCGGGATGTGCCAGCGCCCAGCGGGCGACATCGAGACCGGATTTGCCCTGACCCAAAACGAGCAGGCTAAAGACATCAGCAAGAGACATGAAAGACCACTATCCCAACTGGAAGAACAGAGCAAGGCCAACGGCACCAAAGGCAGCAGCGATAATCCAAAAACGGATGACGACCTTGGTCTCGGCCCAGCCCTTCTTTTCGAAATGATGATGGATGGGCGCCATAAGGAAGACGCGCTTGTGCGTAAAGTGGAAGTAGACAACCTGAATCATGACCGACAGGGTCTCAACGATAAACAGGCCGCCGATGATAAGGGAGACGACCTCGGTGTTGGTCATGATGGACGTGCAGGCAAACGCGGCGCCCAGGGCA
>CABQNA010000138.1 GCA_902465425.1 uncultured Collinsella sp. | reverse complement strand
CTGCGCAAGACGGAAAGCACATTAAGTGCTTTCCTTTGCGTGCGGAACTCGCGACGAACTAAACAGCCAGGCACGCTGTGCACGTTCGTCATCATCCCGGGGGTTATCTGATAAAAGAAGGTGCGCCGGCTTTCGCCGGCGCTTAATAAGGGGTTTTAGTTGGAAGCCATCTTTTTTGCTGCAGACTCTACGTAGTTGGCCATGTCGGCTACGTCGCAGACGTCTTCGAAGCGGACGGGCTTGGCCTCGAGCTCGGCGAGCTGTGCCGGGGCGACCGTATTGGTGGCCTGCTCGAGCACGCGCATGGCCTCAAAGTCGTCCTCGGGAACGTCGAGCCCCAGGGCGTCGCAGCAGGCGCGCGGGAACTTGTAGGGGCTGGCGGTCGAAAGCAGCACGCGGGCTTTGGCGCCCTCGGCGGGAGCGACCTGCTCGAAGACGTGATAGCCGCAAGCAGTATGCGGATCGATCACGTAGCCGTTTGCGTTCCAGCAGCTCTTGATGGCAGCGCGGACCTCGTCCTCGCTGGCCCAGCCGCAGCCAAAGACGTTCTGAATCTTTGCCAGCAGGTCGGCGGGAACCTCGTAGCGGCCAGTCTGTGCCAGCTGCTCCATAAGGCCGGCAACGAGCTCGCAGTCGCCATCGGACAGGAAGTACAGCATACGCTCCAGGTTAGAGCTGATGAGGATGTCCATCGACGGCGAGATGGTCGTGAAGAACGGACGGTTGCGGTCGTAGACGCCGGTGGTCAGGAAGTCGGCAAGCACGTTGTTCTTGTCGCTGGCCACGACGAGCTTGGCGACGGGCAGACCCATGCGCTTGGCGTAGTAGCCGGCCAGGATATCGCCAAAGTTGCCGGTCGGTACGCAGAACTCCACGGCGTCGCCAGCCTCGATAGCGCCGGCGCGCAGCAGCTGCGCATAGGCGGCAAAGTAGTAGACGACCTGCGGTACCAGACGGCCGACGTTGATGGAGTTGGCGCTCGAAAGCACCGTGCCGGCAGTCTCCAGACGCTCGGCAAGCTCCTTATCGGCAAAGATGCGCTTGACGGCACTCTGGGCGTCATCGAAGTTGCCGCGGATGCCGCAGACGGCGACGTTATCGCCCTCCTGTGTGGACATCTGCAGATTCTGCACGCGGCTGACTTTGCCCTCGGGATAAAAGACGGTGATGCCCGTGCCCGGGGCGTTGGCAAAGCCGGCGAGTGCTGCCTTGCCCGTGTCGCCCGACGTGGCGGTGACGATCATGATGCGCTCGGCGCCGCCGTCCTTGGCGGAAGTGCGGGCCATGAGGCGGGGGAGCATCTGCAGGGCGACGTCCTTGAAGGCGCTCGTGGGGCCGCCAAAGAGCTCCATCACATAGGTCTGAGGGGCGTCAGCGCCCGGCGCAGCGTCGAGTTTGACGAGCGGCGTGACCTCTTCACTCGCGAACGTGCCGCGGTATGCCTCGTCGACACACGCCGAAATTTCTTCGGCCGTGTAATCATTCAGTAACATTCCCAACACATCTTGAGCGATTTCAAAGTACGATTTATCTGCAAGCGAGCTGATATCGACCTGCTGGGTGCCGAGCTCGTCCGAGACAAACAAACCCCCGTCGGGAGCGATGCCGGTGCGGATTGCCACCTTACTTGAGCACGATAAAGTGCGTCCTCGTGTACTATGATAAGTTCCCATATAACACTGCTCCTCGGATGCCTTGGTCCCAATCGGTGAAACCATGGTATCAGAGCGCGCAAAATAGGTTCGCAGAGGCTTTTTAGAAAGGTAACCTCCAGCCCATGATTAAGATTGCCAAGTTTGGCGGCTCGTCGGTCGCCGACGCCGAACACTTCAAGAAGATCAAGGCCATCGTCGATGCCGATCCGGCTCGCCGTTTTGTGGTGGTTTCCGCCTGCGGTCGCCGTTTTAAGGGCGACACCAAGGTGACCGACCTGCTCTACCTGGTTAACGCGCACGTTAAGTACCACGTGTCGTGCGAGGAACTGCTCGAGGACATTGGCCAGCGCTATTTTGATATCGCTGACGAGCTGGAGCTCACCTATCCCATCCGTGAGGAGTTCGCGGCCTTTGCCGAGCGCGCCCGCTCGGGCGGCTACTCCACCGAGGAGCTTGTGAGCCGTGGCGAGTACTTTACCGCCCGCCTGATGGCCGAGTACCTGGGCTTACCGTTCCTGGACGCCGCGACGGTTGTGGCGTTCCATCACGACGGTACGCTCAGCATGAATCGTACCTCCGAGTTGGTGCAGGAGTACGGTCAGCAGGGCGGCTTTGTTATGCCCGGTTTCTACGGCGCGACGCGTGAGGGCCAGATCAAGCTGCTCGATCGTGGCGGCGGCGATATCTCGGGCTCGATCTTGGCTAAGTGCCTGGGCGCCGATCTGTATGAGAACTGGACCGACGTCTCGGGCTTCTATTCTGCCGATCCGCGTATTGTTCCCGAGGCTCAGCCCATCGCCCGCGTTACCTACGAGGAGCTGCGCGAGCTTTCGTACATGGGTGCGAGTGTCCTGCACGAGGAGGCCGTGTTCCCCGTGCGCGAGGCCGGCATTCCGCTGGTCATCAAGAACACCAATGCGCCACAGGACCCCGGCACCATCATTAGCGAGACGGCTGACGAGGGCGAGGCAGAGCCCATCATTACCGGCGTGACCGGCAAGCGCGGTTTTGTCGCCATCAACGTGGCCCGCGACCGCACCAAGCCCCGCGTTGGCTTTATGCGCCGTGCGCTTTCGGTCTTCGAGCGCTATGACGTTTCCGTCGAGCACATGCCCACTGGTGTCGACCGCTTTGGCGCCGTGGTGCAGGAGCAGGATGTGCACGATTCGCTGTACTCGCTTGTGGGCGACATCCAGCAGGAGGTCGAGCCGCTCGAGATCGAGGTTGTCGAGGGCTTGGCGCTCATCGCGACCGTCGGCCGTAACCTGCGCGGCCGCGCAGGTATCTCGGGCCACCTGTTTGGCATGCTTGGCCAGGCCGGCGTGAGCGTGCGTATGATTTCACAGAGCTGCGACGAGATCAACATCATCATCGGTGTCGAGGAGAAGGACTTCGACCTAGCGATTCGGACCATTTACCGTGCCTTCTCCGATGAGAACGGCATTGTGAAGGTCTCCGACCTGGAGGCTTCCGCGCCGGTTGATCCCGCCCTGGCCGCGCTCCACAAGTAGCTGCCATCCCGGTGGATTTTTGGGACATGTCTCATAAATCTACGGCGGGGCGTTTCGTTTCGGTTTCGTTTCGACGGGGCGGGTTTCGTGTCCGCCCCGTTCTTGTATACACTGGCAACAATAATCAGCCTGCTCGGCGTGCGGGCAAAAGCCAAAACCTTTAAAGGGGGAAGCATGAAACAGTACACGGTTGCTATTTTGGGCGCGACGGGAGCCGTGGGCACCCAGATGCTCGAGTGCCTCAACGAGCAGGAGTTTCCGGTCGGTAAGCTCAAGCTGCTGGCGAGCGCGCGCTCTGCGGGCAAGACCGTTGAGTTCCGCGGCGAGCAGATCGTGATTGAGGAGGCTTGCCCCGAGGCCTTTGAGGGTTGTGACATCGTACTTGGCGCCGCCGGCGACGATATCGCGAAGGAGCTACTGCCCGAGGCCGTCAAGCGCGGCGCCGTTGTGGTCGACAACAGCCATGCCTTCCGCATGGATCCCGAGGTGCCGCTGGTCGTGCCCGAGATCAATGCCGACGACATCAAATGGCATCACGGCCTTATCGCCAATCCCAACTGCGCGACCATCATCGGCCTGGTTCCCACGTGGCCGCTGCATCAGCTCGCCGGCGTGAAGCGCATGATCGTCTCGACGTACCAGGCGGCTTCGGGTGCTGGCGCTCCCGGTATGGCCGAGCTTGAGGCTCAGCTGGCCGCTCTGGGCCGTGGCGAGGAGATTCCCGAGCCGCGCGCATTTGCCGCCCAGCTCGCGAGCAACCTGATTCCGCAGATTGGCGGCGTCAAGGAGGAGGGCTTTACCTCCGAGGAGATGAAGCTGCAGAACGAGGGCCGTAAGATCATGCATCTGCCCGAGCTGCGCGTGAACTGCACTTGCGTGCGCGTGCCCGTGCTGCGCTCGCACTCCGAGAGCATTACGCTCGAGTTTGAGCGCGACATTACGGTTGAGGAGGCCCGTGCTGCGCTGGCTGCCGCTCCCGGCGTCAAGCTGGTTGACGACATGAGCGCCGAGGATGCGCACGACCGCTTCCCCATGCCGATGGATACGTCCGACCAGGACCTGATTTGGGTCGGCCGCGTGCGTCGCGACATCTCGAACCCCGAGGCCACGCGCGGTATTACCTTCTGGTGCTGCGGCGACCAAATCCGTAAGGGCGCGGCAACCAACGCCGTCCAGATCGCCAAGCTGCTCTGCGAGTAGTGTGACCTGTCCGGCGGGGGCCGGGCTTAGTTTTCAGAACGTCCTCGACCATGTGCGGCG
>CABQNA010000137.1 GCA_902465425.1 uncultured Collinsella sp. | reverse complement strand
GCGCGCCGTGCATTTTTGGGAGTATTCAGCAGGCCGGGGTGGCTGCATACGCGCCGGAAGTGTCTTTTTGGGCCAGCGAGATCATTCGACAGACAATTTGGGTTGGCGGATGGCGTCCGGCGCGGCGATAACACGCGTTTCGCGCCGCGCCGGGTCTCAAAACGACGCCGATCGCGTGGCTTCCCCGATTTGCGGCGTCGCCGGCGGGGGCCACGATGCTGAATACTCCGGTTTTTGCACGGTCCAAGCGGGGGTACGTTTGGACGGGAAGGGGCACCCCCGTCTTTTTATGCATGGCGCAAGCGAAATTATGCAAGACAATAGGGCGCCGTGCGCCGGATACCCAGATTGGGGGTGACATGCGCCGCGATACGGGGTCGGGTGCCCCATCGAGAATAGCCACGAGGGTTACAAAGCTATGGAGGCATCCAAATGTCGCCTAAATACCGTTTATCGAAGAAAAAATACCGTTCATCGGTCATAATGGTTGTTCCGGCTTTGGGCTTGTCTACAATAGCTCCCGTAAAAAGAAATGCGGAAGGTTACCGAGTCCCTCGGACGTGGGCCTAACCAAAGTCTTTGAACGGGTGTGTCTCTATGGATGCATTCGCTTGATTTTGGTTGGGCTATATTTATGAAGGGACATGCCACCATGGGTTTCTTTTCTCGCCTGATGGGCGGTTCGGATGAGCAGAAGACTGCAGCTTCCGAGTTCGAAATCCTCGCTCCCGTTTCCGGCGAGCTTGTTCATCTAGAAAATACCAATGACCCCGCTTTTAGCAGCCGTGCTGTGGGCGATGGCGTTGCCGTGGTTCCCAAAGAGGGAACGGTGTGCGCTCCTGTTTCCGGCACCGTCGCGGCGCTGTTTCCGACTGAGCACGCGCTGGGCATCATGTCCGACGACAGCTCTGCTCAGGTGATGCTGCATATCGGAATCGATACTGTTAAGCTTGAGGGCAAGGGCTTCCATGCGCTTGTTGCCCAGGGTGACCATGTCGATGCGGGCCAGCCCCTCGTCGAGGTCGATTTCGACGTGGTTCGCGCTGCCGGCTTTGATCCCACGGTCTTCGTTATCGTGTGCGAGCGTTCGGAGAACTCGACTCTTCGTGAGCATGCTTCCGGCCCTGTTGCTGTTAAAGAGCCTGTCGTCTGGCTTTCCGAGTAAATTCTTGTGGTGGGTACCGTGGTTATCAAGCGAGTTTTTAACAACAACGTCGCAATGGTCACTTCGGACGATGGCTCCGAGCTCATCGTCATCGGTCGAGGCCTCTGCTTTGGCCGTCATGCCGGCGATGCCATCGACGAGGCGTCGATCGAAAAGACCTACGCGTTGCAGAAGGGAACTTCTCAGGATTCGCGTACGATTGACCGCTTGGCACATCTTTTGGAGTCCATCCCCACCGTCAACCTCGTGATTGCCGAGGACATTGTTCAGATGCTTCGTCGAGAGCTCAATGTCGACATCAACGATAAGATTCTCATTGCTCTCGCAGACCATATCAGCCTTGCTTTGGAGCGCGAGCGCAAGGGCGTCCCCTGTGAGAATCCGTTGCTGCTCGAGATCCAGCAGTTCTATCGCAAGGAGTATGCGCTTGCGGGCCGTGCGCTGCAGATTATCAAGGAGTATATGGGCATCCAGATGAGCGAGGAGGAGCAGGGTTTCATTACCTTGCATATCGTCAACGCCACCATGCCGCAGCGCTCTGACCGCCTGATTGTTTCGGTCCAGCTTGTTCGCGACGTGCTTGCGATTGTTTCCGAGCGCTATGCCACGACCCTCGACGACACCTCGCTGCCTTACGAACGTTTCGTTCGTCACCTGCAGTTTTTCGCGCAGCGAGCGCTCGATCCTGCGGCCGGGCAAATCAATGGCGACGCGCTGTTCCGAATCGATGAAACGGCGTATCCGTGCGCATTCTCGTGCGCGGACGCCATAGCCGCCCACTTGTCGTCTACCTATAACGTTGTCGTTACCGATGCCGAGAAGAGTTATCTCGCATATCACATTGTTAACCTGCTTGGAGAACCTGGTCTCTAGGCATAACGTGCCCACACATCGATTGATATAAGGCAAGGCTCACGGTCTTGTCCAGGGCACATCTGTCTTAATTTGCGGAAAAGGAAGGGGAGTACCGCTATGACCGCAAAAAAGAAGTTCAATTTCAAAGCGCCGTTGGAGGTGTTCGCGAAGTCGATCGTTCAGCCGATGATGTACCTCTCGGTTGCCGGCATCCTGCTCATCGTGGGCATCATTCTGACCAACAAGACCATCTGCGCTTTGGTCCCCGTACTGGGCTCCGGTCCGTTCCAGCTTGTGGGCGCCGTTGTCTATCAGTCGCTGATGTTTATCATCAACAACCTCTCGATTCTGTTCTGCGTGGGCATCGCCGGCGCCATGGCAAAGAAGAACAAGGGCCATGCTTCGCTGATCGCCCTGATGTCGTTCTTCCTGTTCCTGCAGGCTAACAACATCGTGCTCAACGCCACCGGCTCTCTTGCCGATGCGAGCGGCATGCTCGGTCTTACCGGAACCGGCCAGGCCACCGTTATGGGCATCCAGGTGCTCGATACCGGCGTGTTTGGTGGCATCATCCTTGGTTGCATCACCGGTGCCGTGTTCAACAAGTACTCGAACAAGCAGTTCCCTATTGCCCTTTCGATGTTCTCGGGCGTTCGCTTCCCGTTCCTGATCATGATCATCATTTCCTGGATTATGGGCGCAGGCTTCTGCATCGTTTGGCCTCCGGTTCAGGGCGCCATCTCCTCCGTTGCCGGCATTATTAAGGAGTCGGGCAACATCGGCCTCTTTATCTACGGCATGCTCAACAAGCTGCTCGTTCCCACCGGTCTGCACCACCTCATCTACACCCCGTTCCAGTTCTCCGATGTGGGTGGCACCCTGACGCTGGGTGATCAGGTTATCGCCGGCGCCTATCCCATCCGTGTTGCCGAGATGGCAATGACGGGCCAGCCCTTCTCCGATAGCACCTACTTCAACAGCTACACCTTCAACAACCTGTGGCCCTACATCGGCATCGGCCTCGCCTTTATCTTCACCGCTTACAAGGGGAACAAGGACAAGACCAAGGCCGTTATCATCCCGCTGATCATCACCGCCGTGCTCTCCTGTGTCACCGAGCCCATGGACTTCCTCTTTGTCTTTGCCGCTCCCGTGCTCTTTGTCGTTCACTCGGTTCTTTCCGGCATCTTCCTGGTTCTGCTCAAGGTCCTCTCCGTGCCCGCTTCGACTGCAGGCGGCATCATCAACATCGTGGTTTCCAATCTGGTCCTCGGTGTCGATAAGACCAACTGGCCGGTTATGCTGGTGCTTGGAGTTGTCAACGCCGCTCTGTACTTCTTCCTCTTCACCTTCCTTATTAAGAAGCTCAACCTTCACACGCCTGGTCGCGAGGAGGAGTCCGAGCTCGCCGAGTCCGTTGCCGAGGGCGAGGCCGCCGCGTCTGTCGCGGTGAAGCAGGGCGCCGTTGCCGCGGCTCCCGCAGAGGGCGTCGATGCGGGCATTGCCGACCTGGTCGCAGGTCTTGGCGGCAAGGACAACATCGAGGAGCTCGAGAACTGCTTTACGCGTCTTCGCGTGAACGTTAAGAACCCGGACCTCATCGATGAGAACCTCATTAACCACGTGCCCAACAGCGGCATCAACCGCAACGGCAACAATATCCAGATCATCTTTGGCATGAAGGTCGCCGAGATGCGCGACAAGGTCGAAAACGCAATTGAGAAGGAGCAGTAAACAATGATCATTACTCTGTGTGGTGGCGGATCCACCTTTACCCCCGGCATCGTCAAGTCCATCGCTCTGCGCAAGGACGAGCTCGACGTTGACGAGATTCGCCTGTACGACATCAACGAGGAGCGCCAGCGCAAGATCGGCGTGCTCGTGGACTGGATTTTGCACGAGGACCTCGGCCTGGACATCAAGCTCACGGTGACCACCGACAAAGAGACGGCTTTTACCGACGCGAGCTTCGTGTTTGCCCAGATGCGCGTGGGCGGCTACGCCATGCGCGAGCAGGACGAGAAGATTCCGCTGCGTCACGGCTGCGTTGGTCAGGAGACCTGCGGTTGCGGCGGCCTTGCCTACGGCATGCGCACCATCTTCCCCATGGTCGAGCTGATCGATGACGTTGAGAAGTACGCCAAGAAGGACTACTGGATTCTCAACTACTCCAACCCTGCCGCCATCGTCTCCGAGGGCTGCCGTGTGCTGCGTCCCAACGCTCGCATCATCAACATCTGCGACATGCCGATCGCGATCATCGACGTGGTTTGCGCCGCGCTCGATATCGACAAGAAGGATGTCGAGTACGATTACTTTGGCCTCAACCACTTTGGTTGGTTCACCTCGATCCGCCACAAGGGCGAGGAGGTGCTCCCGCAGCTGCGCGAGTACATCAAGGAGCACCAGATCCTGCTGCCCGACTCCTACCTCAAGGGCATGGGCTCGCTCATGG
>CABQNA010000136.1 GCA_902465425.1 uncultured Collinsella sp. | reverse complement strand
ACGCGTGGCCTCAAGACCATCGATACCGGGCATCATGATATCCATCAACACCACGTCGTACTCGTGCGGTGCGCTCGCGGCAAACGCCTCAACGGCAGACTCGCCATCCTTAGCATGCGTCACGACGGCACCGGCACGGCTGAGTGTAAACTGCGCGATCTCGGCATTCAGATCGTTATCCTCTACGAGCAAAACGCGCAAGCCCTGGAGTGCATCGCCGTCTCCCGCGTCCACGCGCACAGCCTGAGGAATCTCGGAGCGCTTGCATTTCTCGAACGGCAGACGGATGGTAAACGTCGTCCCCTGCCCCAAGACGCTCGTAAAGCTCATGGTTCCGCCCATAAGCTCGACCAACTGTTTTGCGATAGGCGCGCCCAGGCCAGTTCCCGATGAAGCGCCTTCCACCTGTTGCTCCTCACGGCAAAACGGCTCGTAGAGGCGCTGTTGGAACTCCTCGCTCATGCCAATACCGTTGTCGGCGATCGTGTATTCATAGACGGGGACGCCATCCGCTGGCTCCACCTCGCGGCACACCAGGCGAACATAGCCGCCCTGGCGGTTGTACTTGACGGCATTGCCGGCAATATTGAGCAACAAGCGCTTGAGGTGCGTCACGCTCACCCGCGCATAGGGATGATTAAGCGTCTGCTGGTCGCAGATAATTGTCACCAGACGCTCCTCGGCCTGGCGCTCCAGAATATCGCGCACCTCGTGGTTGAGGGTCGCCAAGTTTGTGGGAACAAGCTCCAGATCGATCTGCCCGCTCTCCAGGCGACTCATATCCAGGGCCTCGTTGGCAAGGTCGAGCAGCAGTCCCGATGCCGTCCAGATCTTTGAGCGGCACTCGGTCTGCTTTTGCAGATCGTCCGCATTGGCATCGCCGACCTCGACCATGCCGCGAATGCCGTTGATGGGCGTGCGCAGATCGTGGCTCATGCGACGCAAAAACTCCGTCTTTGCCGAGTTGGCAGACGAGGCCTCACGCGCTGCCTTTGCCAGCTTGTCGCCATAGTCGCGCTCCTGCTGCAGCAAGTCCGTCAAACGTCGACGATCAGCGCGGCGACGCACCATCACAGCAACGGCTATAACACCGCTGTAGAGCACCAGCACGCCGGCAGCAACAGCCGCGACGACCTCAAAGTAGCGCCGCGCCGAGGCATAGGTGTACACGTAGAACCCGCGCGCTTTTCCAAATGTGCCCAAATACCACTCGCCGCTGGCGTTGACCAGTCGGACTTTGCCGGGCAGGCATCGATCCTTAATACCGTCGACAATAAAGACATCCGTTGCAGGCAGATTGAATACGCCCAATATGGTGGGTTCAACGGCATTGGTCGCAACGACTTTGCCATCGCTTTCGATTACGATATTGCCACTGTCGATGGTCTCATAACCACCGAGCAAGCTCTGCAGTTTGAGCGTATTGCTTGCAACTGCCTTCGCGCTCTGATGCCTGACCGCAATAACGATGCCCTCGCCATCTTGCCGGGTCACGCAACCAATGTCTGCAACCGAATCATCCGAAAGCGTAATGCGGGCGGTATAGGACTTAAGCGGATGGGCTGCCACCTCCAGCACGGGTGCTTCCTTGAGATACGTAGCGAGCAACTCGTAGCCCACGCCATCCGTCGAGGACTCGGACACCAAATTGCCCGATGCGTCCGTCACGATCAGTGCGCTCACGTTGAACTGGTCGGCATATTGCTCCAGCATGGCGTTATCAACCGAACCGTCGCGCTCCATATCGCGCGCTGTCTCTCCGGCGATCTCCATAACGCGAATCAGGTTTTTGGTCGTATAGGCGCTATTGAATGCATCGTAGGAAAGGCTCTGCGTCGCCACGTAATCGACAACGTCGGCAAAGCGCTGCTCGGCCTGAGCTGTCGTGTAGCCGTAGCTCATCATGCCGGCAACAACCGAGAGCGCTATCCCCAGCAGGGCGACAAGGAGCCATGCCCCTGTCGAACGATTGCCCCGCTCCTCTACGGCGTGGTCGGGCGCATCGATCATGACAGGCCCTCCATATTCAAAAATGGCGAAGGGTCATCAAAGTACTTTGACACCAGACGTTCCATGGTGCCATCGGCAAGCATTTCTTGGTAGGCACGGGTGAGTTTAACGTCGATGCCGCGCGTATCATTGGTATCGAAAGCGGTGCCCAAACCAACCTCTAGCAGCGGCTCATCCAAAATGCGATACGTCACACCATAGTCTTTTTCGTAGGTGAGCAGCGAGGACTCATGCGCGGCGATGGCGTCGACCAGACCTTCGACGAGCGCCGGGTTCAGATACGAGCGGTCCGAAAAGCAGTAGAGCTCTTTGATCTGCGGAACGTTTTCATTTGTATGATTGAGCAAAATGTCCTCGGGCTTGGTGGTGGACTGGACCGCCACGACCTTATCCTCAAGATCGGCAAGCGTGTAGATATCGCTCTGGGGATCGACCGCGACCACCTGGCGGCTCGCAAGGTACGGGCCGGCCCAACGATACTCGTTTTCGCGACCCGTCATGCTAAAGCTGCCCATGACGCAATCGAGCTCGCCGCTCGCCAGTAGTTCTTTCTTCTTTTCCCAATCGATCAGCTGGTATTTTGGCTTGTAGCCAATGCGGGCCAAAGCCTCGGTTAATATCTCGACATCCAGGCCAACGATATCGCCGTACTCGTCGGTATACACAAACGGTGGATAGAGGTCGCTGCCAACATTGAGCGTCTTAAGGTTGTCGTCTTTGGCCTGTGAGGCGTCCAGACCTTCTAATGCAGGCGTCGAGGCTCCGTCATTCGACCCGGAACAGCCGGCTATTGCTACGACAAAGGCGCTCGCCACTGCAAGCGCAACAAACAACGAAATGGCAACCGAGCGACGGGGTCTTTTCATCAAGCTCCAGACGATCCTGTTTACAGACTGAAATGGTAAAAAATAATAGCAAACAAAACCACACGAGTGCCCAATGGTTGCAGACGTTTTACCATGCGGGGCCTTCCAGCCGACTTGGCAGAAGGCCCCGCATGCAGTGCTCACTTACCGTGCATTAAAAACGTAGCGGTCCAGGCGGTCGCACGCCTCCCTTACGCGCGAAAGCGGCAGCGCCAGATTCACGCGAATGTGGCAGGGTCCGTGGAACGGGCGGCCGTCCTGATACCCCACGCCCACGCGTGCCCCCTCGTCGAGCAACCACTGAATATCGCGGCCATGCTCTCGGCACCACTCGGTGCAGTCCAGAAACACCATGTACGTGCCCTGCGGACGTGAATAGGACACACCCTCAAAATGCTCGTCCACGTAATCGCAGAAGTACTCGATATTGTCGGCAAGCACCTGATTGAGCTCGTCCACCCACTCATAGCCCTGCGGCTGGTAGGCACCGATAAGCGCATGCATGGAGAGGACGTTCATCTCGTTGTAGTGAGTCTTGTTGGACACGGCGCACACGCGGTCGCGCAGCGTCTCGTTATAGATGATGTGGTAGCTGCCGACCAGGCCCGCCAGGTTGAACGTCTTGCTGGGCGCGTAGAGGGCAACCGTGCGCATGCGGGCATCCTCGCTCACCGACTGCGTCGGGATATGCTTGTGACCCGGCAGGATGATATCGGACCAAATCTCGTCCGAGATCACCACGCAATCGTGCTGGCGATAGATGTCCATGGCGCGCTCGATCTCGTCACGCTCCCATACGCGGCCGCAGGGATTGTGCGGCGAGCAGAATACCGCGGCATGGATGTGGTTTTGAGCGAGCTTGCGCTCCATGTCCTCAAAGTCCATGCGCCACACGCCCTGATCATCGAGCTTAAGCGGGCTATGGACGATGCGATAGCCCGCAGCCTCGATGGATTTGGTAAAGCCGATGTAGGTGGGGCTATGGACCAGCACCGCATCGCCCGGCTGGACATACGCGCGCAGCGTCGACACGACACCGCCCAGCACGCCATTTTCGTAGCCGATATGCTCCGGCGCCAAGCCCTCAACGCCGTTGCGGCGGCTCTGCCATTCGATGATGCGGTCGAAGTACTCGGGGCGCGGATTGAAATAGCCAAACATGGGGTGCTGGGCGCGCTGAATGATGTACTCCTGGACCGTGGGCACCGTGGCGAAGTTCATATCCGCCACCCACATGGGAATGCGGTCGAAGCCCTCGTCGGGTGCGTTCGGAGCCATACCGGGGATCTCTCCCCAGGAGTCAACGGCGATGGAGTCCATGCCGTGGCGGTCGATATGTGAGCTAAAGTCGTATTTCATGCTGAGCCCCCGTGCAAAGTGATTGTTTTGGTAGGCGTTATTGTCCACCAGCGTGGGCGGTTTTGGCATGGGGTTTGCTGTTGATTTTGACGGATACGGACGGATGGCCGGTTAGTCCCGAGCTTCGCTGATGGCGGCTACCGTCAACCTGGCGCCGTCGACCGTAAACGATATGTCGAGTCCGGCGTAGGCCAGATGATAGACGCGGTTTGGCTCGTGCTTGCTGCCCGCGCGGCGCGGATCTTGGCGTAGAACCTCGA
>CABQNA010000135.1 GCA_902465425.1 uncultured Collinsella sp. | reverse complement strand
AGTTCCGTCTCCGCGACTGGCTCATCAGCCGCCAGCGCTATTGGGGCAACCCCATCCCGGCCATCCACTGCGAGCACTGCGGCATCGTGCCCGTGCCCGAGGATCAGCTGCCGGTGACGCTGCCCGAGAACCTGGACCTGGGCGCCGGCGAAACCCTTGCCGAGTGCAAGGAGTTCTACGAGACCACCTGCCCGTTCTGCGGCCGCCCGGCCAAGCGCGAGACCGATACCATGGACACCTTCACCTGCTCCAGCTGGTATTACCTGCGCTATACCGATCCGCACAACACCGAGCTGCCCTTCTCCCGTGAGGCCGCCGACCGTTGGATGCCCGTCGATAACTACATCGGCGGCATCGAGCACGCTATTTTGCACCTGCTCTACAGCCGCTTCTTTACCAAGGCACTGCGCGACCTGGGCCTGCTGAGCGTGGACGAGCCCTTCACCAACCTGCTGTGCCAGGGCATGGTCAAGGACGAGAACGGCGACACCATGTCCAAGTCCAAGGGCAACGTCGTGCCCCCGAGCTCGGTTATCGAGCCCTATGGTGCCGACACCATGCGTCTGGCGATCTTGTTTATCGCCCCGCCCGAGAAGGACTTTGACTGGGACCCCAAGGCCGTCGAGGGCGCCAACCGCTTTATCAAGCGCGCCTGGCGTATCGTGTGGCAGCTCGTCCAGTCCGGCGACGCCAACGTGGCCTTTGACAAGTCCGTGCTCGACGAGGTCGCGATGAAGCTCTATCGCGAGCGTCACCGCACCATCGCCAAGTGCACCGAGGACTTCGATCGCGGCCAGTTCAACACCGCCATCTCGGCCGTCATGGAGCTCGTCAACGCGGCGAGCGCCTACCTCAACGCCACCGAGGGTACCGCCCGCGACAAGGCGCTGTGCTACGGCGTGGCTAAGGATATCGTGAGCGTCCTTGCCCCCATCTGCCCGTTCTGGGCCGACGAGCTGTGGCACGAGGCGCTCGGCTGCGAGGGTAACGCCTACACCGCCGCCTGGCCCGAGTTCGACCTGGCCGAGTCCGTTGAGGACACGGTGCAGATCGTGGTCCAGGTGCTCGGTAAGGTCCGCGGTCGTGTCGACGTTGCCCGCGATGCCTCCAATGAGGATATGCAGGCTGCCGCCGAGGCCGCCGTCGCCAAGTGGCTTGAGGGCAAGACGGTCGTCAAGGCCATCTGCGTGCCCGGCAAGCTGGTCAACCTGGTGGTCAAGTAAGCACTGCGCGCTTAACTGACGCATTAAAAGACGAGGGGCGATCCGGTTGGGTCGTCCCACGTTTTGTGTTGTATGCCCTTCTTAGTCATTGCGTCGCAACGTTTTCTATGGGATGTGTACCAGGTCCCTAAAGTAAACGTTGCCCGTTGCCTCTTCGAACATCCAAATGTTGAGGTAGATGTCGTTGAGGTCGTTGTTCACATCAAAGTCCGGGTCGTCGAAGGTGCCCACAAAGGTGAGCAAGGCGCGCGTTTCCTCTCTAGCGGCGACCGGTTGGCGCATGCGTACGTCGCGGACCACGCCGTTGACGTAGGCATATGAGTCCACATCGCCAAACATCATGTCGACACCGGTGTTGTTGGACACCGTAAAGACGAGCGCGGCGTCGCCGTAGCCATCCGTGTCCTTGCCCACGCAGGTAACATGGACGTTCTCGTCTACCTCAAGGTCGATGGGGAACTGTTCTTGGGAATCGGGACCCAAGCCCTGGGGATCGACGATGTCTTCGTCTATTTTGTCGAAGATTACGGGGGGTTCGGTTTTCTCGATGGCTTTTGTGCTGCCAGGGTTCGGTTCGAATGTTTCGGTTTGGCCATTCGCGTTGCCGCAGCCCAAGAGGGCCAACGAGCACGTTGCGATGGCGAGCGCAGTCATGCAGAGGGTGCCTAGGCGTTTCATGGGTGCCTCCTTGCCGTAGAGGATTTGGAAAGGTTCGTCGTTGCGCGACTTGCTGGCTGGCTTGTTGCAGAATGCCCTTAGCGTAAGTCTGATCGATAGGGGCTCGGGAAGGAATGCCCTTGGGGTTCGAACGGGCCTGTGGATTGGGACGCATGGCCCGTTCTTGGACCATCGGGCGCTTGCCTCATGGAGTCTTTAGTCCAATTGTCCTATTCTTGTGGAGAAGCTGTGCGCACGCTGACCTGCAGGTTCGTACTGTGCTTGCACGTTTCCGCAGCTATTGGTATAGTTTGCTTGCAAATGAAGTTGTAATTGAAAGAAGTGGGGTTTCGGCCCCGCTTCTTTTTTGTATGGATGGAGGTGCCGCAATGGTCAAGACCAAGACCGAGCAGGCGATCATCGACGCGCTCGAGGTCGTCGCTCCCCAGCACGATGTCGACATCGTCGACGTCGAGCTCGTGGGTGCCACCAAGGCCCCCTGCGTGCGCGTGCGTATCGAGGGTGCCGAGGGTCAGAGCCTGTCGCTCAACGACGTCACGGCCAACACCAAGTGGGTCGGCGATGTGATTGAGGAGCTCGACCCCATCTCTTCGAGCTATACGCTCGAGGTGTCGAGCCCGGGTATGGCGCGCCCGCTGCGCCGCCCGTGCGACTTTGCCCGCTTTGTGGGCGAGAACTGTGAGCTCACCTCCACCGCCACCGAGGGCCGTCGCAAGTACGCCGGCAAGATTGCCGCCGCCACCGAGGCCGACGTGACCCTCGAGCTCGAGGACGGCGAGTCCGTCACCCTCGATTTCTCTGATGTTAAAAAGTGCAAGTTGAAGCCCACCTACGACTTCAAGCCCGCGAAGGAAGGAAAGTAAGATGGCAGCATCCGACATGATGTCCGCCCTGATGGAGCTTTGCCAGGAGAAGCACATCGACCAGCTCTACCTGATCGACCGCCTGGAGCAGTCGCTCGCCAAGAGCTATGCCGAGATCCTGCATCTTGAGTGGGGCGCCAAGGTGACCATCGACCGCACCACCGGCAAGATCTACGTCTACCGCCTGGAGCCGATCGACGATTCCATGGACGAGGAGGGCAACTTCACCGAGTTCGAGGAGATCGACGTCACCCCCAAGAACACGAGCCGCATTGCTGCCCAGCACGCTAAGGCCGAGATCAACGCCATCGTGCGCAACTCCGCCCGCGAGCAGATCTACGAGGAGTTCTCCGGCCGCATCGGCGACCTCATCAGCGGTACCGTGCTGCAGTCCACGCCCGACTTCACGATCGTCAAGATCCGCGAGGGCGTCGAGGCCGAGCTTCCGCACTTCGACCAGCGTCGTTACGAGAACGAGCGCAACGAGCGTCCGATGGGCGAGCGCTACCTGCACAACCAGCACATCAAGGCCGTGATCATCGACGTTCGCGACCCCAACTCCAACCTGCAGCCGGTTCGCGGCGAGCACAGCCGTCCGCCGATTGTCATCTCCCGTACCCACCCCGAGCTCATGCGTCGTCTGTTTGAGCAGGAGGTGCCCGAGATCTATGAGGGCACCGTCCAGATCAAGTCGATCGCCCGCGAGCCCGGCCAGCGCTCCAAGGTCGCCGTCCACTCGCTTGACGATCGTCTGGATCCCGTGGGCGCCTGCGTCGGCCCCAAGGGCAGCCGTGTTCGCGCTGTCGTGGGCGAGCTCCGTGGCGAGCGCGTCGACGTCATCCTGTGGGATGCCGATCCTGCCGTCTATGTCGCCAACGCCCTGTCGCCCGCTAAGGTCACCCGCGTCCTCATCGACGAGGAGAAGGCCTACGCCGGCGTCATCGTGCCCGACGACCAGCTGTCCCTCGCCATCGGCAAGGAGGGCCAGAACGCCCGCCTCGCCGCGCGCCTGACCGGCTGGCACATCGACATCAAGTCCGAGACGCTTGCCGCCGACATCCTCAAGAACGTTCCCGTTCACGAGGAGCCCGCCGCCGATCTGATCGGTGACGAGGAGGACGAGGACGTCCGCCGCTGCGAGCGCCGGGCGGGTCCCGGCGCGTCTCCCACGCTCGTTCAGTCTCTAGGCACCCAAGGTGCCAGAAAGGGTAGGTGAAGTCATATGGCAAAAGTCCGTGTGTCCACCCTGGCCAAAGAGTTCGGCATGACCTCCAAGGAACTGATGGGTCATCTCGCCGATATGAAGATTCCCGCTAAGTCCGCTTCCTCCACCTTGGAGGACGCCTATGTCGCCATGGTTCGCAAGCAGCTCGCCTCGGTGATTGAGGCCCGCGCTCAGGAAGTCGAGGCCGCCAAGCAGGCCGAGGAGCAGGCAGCTGCCGCCGAGGAGGCCGCACGCGCTGCCGAGGCCGAGCGCGAGCGCATCGCCGCCGAGAAGGCCCGCGAGGAGGAGCGCCGCCAGTTTGCCGCAGCCCAGGCTGCCGAGGAGGCTGCCCGCGCCGAGGCCGAGGCCAAGAAGAAGGCCGAGCAGGAGCGTCTTGCCCGCGAGAAGGAGGAGGCTGCCCGCGAGGCCCAGCGCCGCGCCGTTCCCGCTTCCGACTCCGGTTCGCGCTTCCGTTCGCTGCTCGACCAGATCGCCGCACAGGAGACCGTGCTCAAGGAGAAGAAGGACGCCGAGGACAAGGCCAAGGCCGAGCGCGCCGCCGAGCGC
>CABQNA010000134.1 GCA_902465425.1 uncultured Collinsella sp. | reverse complement strand
CGCCGGCGACATAGGTCGAGAGCTTGGCCTGACCATCGGCGATCTCCTGCTGCTTTTGCGTAATCTCGCCAGCAGTCTGATCGAGCGCCTGCGTCTGCGTGGCGAGCTCATCGTAAATCTGCTGGGTTTGGGTACCGATCTGCTCGAGCTTCGTACGAGCAGCGGCAAGGTCGGATGCGGTATCGGCGTAGGCAGGAGCCGCGAGGCCCAAGCCCAAAACACAAGCGAGGGTTGCCGTAGCAGCGCAGCGTGCCATGTTTTTGTGCGTGTTTGCTGTGCGCATGTAGCTTCCTTTCCAGTAACTAAGGGTAACGGCTAGTCCACCGTTACCAGGCTAAAGAGCTCCACATCGTCATCAGACGGCGTGAGCTTCTCGCGCGGGTTGAGAAACGCAAGCTCAAGGATACAACCGTAACCGACAAGCTTTGCGCCCATATCTCGCACCAGTTTACCTGTTGCCTCGACGGTTCCGCCCGTCGCGACCAAGTCGTCCAGAATCAACACGGTATCTTTAGAGCTGATAGCGTCGGCATGGATCTCAATGGAATCCGTTCCGTACTCGAGCTCGTAGCTCTGGCTCACGGTCTCGCGCGGTAGCTTACCCGGTTTACGTGCGGGAACAAAGCCGGCGCCAAGGGCTACAGCCACCGGTACGCCAACCATAAAGCCTCGAGCCTCTGGGCCCACGACCTTGGTGATTCCCATGCCGGCAAAGTGCTCGGCGAGGGCATCGGTCATGGCTTTGAGCGCCTCGGGATTGCCGAAGAGCGGCGTGACGTCTTTAAAGATGACTCCGGGCTCGGGATAGTCGGGGATGTCGACGATTTGAGATTCGAAGTCGTACATTGCATGACCTTTCAATGGGTTGCCGGATAAGCGGCAGCTGTTACTTGCCCGCGGTGACGGTGCCGGATTGCGAAGGGGCGACGACCTTGAGCGGCTTTACGAGAGAATCCTCGTGCGAAGCCAGCGCCGCTGTCTCTTCGTTTTTGGCCTTGGTGGACTCGGAACGAGTGATTTCCTCATCGAGTGCATCGATGTCGGCGTCCTCGACCACGGCGTTGAGCGACTCAAAAACGCGGTTCTTGAGCAGCGCGGTGTGCACGCCCTCCGTCAGGTCGTGAAGCTTCTTAAACGCACGCTCGAGCTTGGCGTCGCGCTCGTCATCGGAGGTATCCATTCCGAGCATGCTCACGAGCACCTGCTCAAACATGGAGGACTCGCGGTTGGCGGAAGACACGTACTGACGCAGGTTGCGCGGCTCGATATGGAAGCGTGACAGCTCGGAGCAGTAGCGGATGATCGGGAAATCTCGGCCATCGACGAGCTCACGATTCTGCGGACTCTTGATGATGCGAATGAGGTCGTTCTCAGCGAGCGAGCGGATAAACGAAATCTCGACGCCCAGCATATCGGGAATGGTCTCGATGGGATGCAGCTTTTGCTTAGTCTCCTTGGGCTCCGTCTTGAGCGGAACATCGGACAGCAAGCCCACCTCGTAGGCGAGCGTTGACAGGTCCGTGGCGTTTTCCAAGCGCTGCTTAATCACGTTGAGCGGCATGTAGCGAGTCTTCTGCAAGTGCAGAATGACCTCCAGGCGATCAACGTCCTCCTTGGAGTACTGACGGTATCCCTTAGGCGTACGATGAGGGGTAATGAGCCCCTCATCCTCTAGAAATCTAATTTTTGAGTTCGAAAGATCGGGGTATGCGCCTCGAAGTAGGTTGACGACTTGGCCGATACTCAGATAGTTGCGTTCGGCCATGCCCTACTCACCGGTTTCGATGCGCTCCGGCGTGCTCTCGTGGTAGATGAGCGTAAACGTACCGATCTGAACGGAAGAACCGTCGTGCAGCGGGGCTGCATTGACGATGGCACCGTCGACCCAGGTGCCATTGAGCGAACCCAGATCCTCGATGCGAGCGCCGAGGCCCTCGCGAATAATGCGCGCGTGGCTGCGCGAAACGGTCATGTCATTGAGGAAGATGCCGTTCGCGGGATCGCGACCGATGGTGGTCACGTCGTCCTCGAGCTCAAAGGCGGCACCAGTCTGCGGACCCTTGACGATGGACAGAACGGGGGCGGTGATGCGCACGTTGGCCATGAGGTCGGGAACGGTGACGTCGCTTGAAGGCACGCGGAATACGCAGGTAGCGTCAGCAGTCTTATCATTCTGAGGCATATTGTTAACCATGTTGTCCATGACAACCCCTAACTTATCGCGGACGTGCCGCAAATAATGAACCGTACGTAATCATACCCCAACGAATCAGTCTTCGATTTCAGGGTTCAGAAAGTCGATGTCCTCGTCCTCGGGATGCGCGAGAGCCTGTTTAATGGCCACTCCGCCCTTAATGGAGTAGATGACAGCCGTGAGCATGGAGAAGATCACGCCGCCGTACACAAAGAAGATGCCGAGGGGCACCGAGCTTCCGTTGAGGCCCGGGAAGGCCTTAAGGGTTGAAGGTAAAAGGTGCAGGCCGTCAACAACGGGGAACCCGAGCAGCATGAGCGAGAAGCCGGTCATGAGCAGCGCAGTGGCAATCTTTCCGGGAAAGACGACGTCGATGGGGCGACGGTGATAATGACGCACGATAAGCGTGCCGATGCCCAGATAGATATCGCGGCCAATAATGAGCACGCAGACCCAGATGGGCAGCTCTCCGCGGACCACCAGTCCCAGCACGCCGGTGAACAGCAGCGCGCGGTCGCAAATGGGATCCATGACCTTGCCGAGCCACGAGACCGTCTTGGTCATGCGGGCGATCTGCCCGTCCATCCAGTCGGTGGAGGCGGCAACGGCGTAGATAACGATGGCGATGACACGGTTGTTATCCGTCACAAACAGGTACAGAAATACCAGGGTGAGGATCAGGCGCGTAAAGGTTATGAAATTGGAGATCGTAAAGATCTTATTCGACGGGTAATCGGAAGTGCCGATAAGCTCCTTTTTGATCTTCTTTTTGATGCCCACAGGACTCCCCCGCTGGTTAACGACAAAACTTTCGATACTATACCCGTTCCGGCGATGTCTATCCAGCGCAGCCATAGAGAGTCCAGACATGTGGAGGGCGCCTCTGGGCTGCGCTGGATTCTGCATTTGTGTACATCAGCCTCCAAAAGCGACATTTTTGGCATCTTTGGTGGCTGGTGTACACGTTTTGATTCGGTGATTACATTGATCGGGAAAGTTGTTGCTTTAAGCAAATTAATCATGATGTGCGGGTCGAGAAGGGTTGGCGCCAAAAGAGCCCAACGGCCGTTACGGCTTCGTTAGAAACGCGCCCCACCATGGATGGTGAACCCGAAAGGTAAGGCGCGCGGGCACGGTGACTCGGCCCGCGCTCCCGGAAGAGAAAGGATAAACCCATGGGTTACATGCTCGAGACGCGCGGGCTCACCAAGCGCTTCGGCCGCGGCGACCAGGCGCAGAACGCCGTGGCCGACGTGAGCCTTCATATCCGCGAGGGCGAGGTGTACGGGCTGCTCGGTCCCAACGGAGCCGGCAAGTCGACAACGCTCAAGATGATCTGCGGGATGCTGCGGCCGACGGCCGGGGAGATCCTCTTTGCCGGGCACGCCTGGCACCGCGAGGACCTCTACGCAATCGGCAGCCTCATCGAGGAGGCGCCGCTCTACCCCAACCTCACCGCGCGCGAGAACCTGCGCGTGCGCACCACGTTGCTGGGCCTTCCCGAGAGCCGCATAGATGAGGTGCTCGCCGCCGTGGACCTCGCGGACACCGGGAAGAAGCGCGCCGGGCGCTTCTCGATGGGCATGCGGCAGCGCCTGGGGCTCGCGCTGGCGCTGATCGCCCGGCCACGCCTGCTCGTGCTCGACGAGCCCACCAACGGCCTCGACCCCATCGGCATCGAGGAGCTGCGCGACCAGATCCGCGGCTTCGCGGCGGCGGGCACGACGGTGATCGTCTCGAGCCACATCCTCTCCGAGGTGCAGCAGATGGCGGACACCATCGGCATCATCTGCGGGGGGCGCCTCGCCTACGAGGATGCGCTTCGGCCCGGGCAGGACCTCGAGGAACTCTTCATGAGCTTCTGCCGGGAAGGGCGACGAGCACGCGGGGAGGTGGCGGCATGACGGGCGAGAAAGGCGGCCTGCTCGCGGGCCTGCGCGCCGAGGCCCTGAAGTCGCGCCACGCGGCACCGGTTCGCCTGGCCGTGCTCATGGCGCTGCCGATGCCGCTGCTCGGCGCGATGCCCTACCGGGGCGTGCAGATCTTCAGCGCGTGGAACTACTGGTACGCGCTCTTCCTGCCCGTGTGTCTCTCGCTCGTGGTGGCGTGCGTCGCGCGGGCGGACGCTCGCACGCGGATGCGGGGGCTTCTGGGCCTGGGCTTCCCGCTCGGGCGCGCCTGGTGGGCCAAGGCGCTCTGGTGCCTCGCGCTCTGCACGCTCTCGAACCTCGTGGTCTTCGGCATCTACCTCGCGGGCTCGGCGTTCTCCTCGCAGGGCCTCACGGCCGCGGGCACCCTCACGATGCTCCTCTGCGCGCTCGCCAACACGGTGACCGCGGCGTGGATGATTCCCGCAGGGCTC
>CABQNA010000133.1 GCA_902465425.1 uncultured Collinsella sp. | reverse complement strand
CGATGAGCCGCAGATCTGCGCCACCGTCACCTCGCTCGAGGCCGCCGAGGCCGCTCGCGCCGAGGGTGTAACGCGCATCTACATGACCACCGACGCGCTCGATGCGGCCGAGCTCTCCCCCGCCGATGCATTTGAGCAGGGCATCGTACCCGTACTCGACGAGGTCTGCCGCGCCGTTGACCACGTACGCGTCGACCCGTGGGTTGTTGCCGGCGCCACGGTCGCTATTGGCAACATCTCTGAGCTTGCCCTGGCCGCCCAGGTTGGCGCCACGGCCGAGATTCGCTCTTGCCTGCCGGTGCACAACACGCCCTGCATGGAGGCGCTTGCCGAGCGCGGAGCCGGTGCGTTTTGGCTCTCGCCCGAGATCACACTCGACGAGATTGTCTCGCTTGGCACCTCCGCGCCCGCAGCCCTGGGCATCACCGTGTTCGGCCGCCCGCGCGTTATGACGAGCGAGCACTGCATCCTGCAGGTTGCTAACGGTTGTATCCACGATTGCGCCAACTGCCGTCTGCGCGCCCGCAAGCTCTCGCTTAAGAATATCGACGGAAAGGTCATGCCGGTGCGTACCGACATCCACGGCCGCTCACGCCTGTACGACGCCTACCCCATCGACCTCACGCCGCAGGTTCCGCAGCTGCTCGATGCCGGCGTGCGCCGTCTTATGGTCGACGGAACCTTGCTCGAGGCCGAAGAGGTGGGCCGAGCCGTCGCACGCGTCCGTCGCGCCGTCGAGGCGGCTCAAGCCGGCCGTAAGCCCGCCGCCCGCCTGCGCGGGGCGACCTCGGGCTGCATGTTTGTGGGAATTAGCTAACCGAAAGGCTTACACGTGAACAAAGAACCTCAAGTCCTCTACTGCGACGCCTGGCTCATGGCCATCGACAAGCCCGCCGGCATGATCGTCCACGGCGACGGCACCGGCGAGCGCACACTTACCGACTACGCCAGCGACCTGCTGCTGGCGATGGGCGACGGCTTTGCCGCGACTGACATGCAGCCGCTCAACCGCCTGGACCGCAACACCACCGGCGTGGTGTTGTTCTCGCTCGACAAGCAGACGCAGCCCGCTTTTGACCAGATGATCATCGACCACGCATTCGAAAAGCACTATCTGGCGCTCGCCGAGGGCAAGATCGACTGGAACGAGAAGCTCATCGACAAGCCCATCGCCCGCGACCGCCACGACAGCCGAAAGATGCGCGTCGGCGCCAGCGGCAAGCCGTCTCAAACGCGCGTGAAGGTGCTCAAGCGCCTTAAGAGCCGTCGTGGCTTGCCCACGCGCTCGTATATCGATGTCGAGTTGCTCACCGGCCGCAAACACCAGATCCGCGTGCACCTGGCAAGCGAGCGCCATCCCCTGGTTGGCGACGACCTGTACGGAATGCCGCGCCCCTGCGGCCTGATGCTCCACGCCCATAGCGTGTCCTTTACGCATCCCGTAACCGGCGAGCATATCTATATCGAAGCCCCCTGCCCCTGGGAGCCCTAAACCACCACAATGGGGACAGGCACCTTTGTGGTGGTTTTGCCGCAATGGCTCAGCCGCGGTCCCAAAACGTCTCGATCCGTAACAGTTAGAACCCTTTTTCCGGTCTATCTGTTACAGATCGAGACATTCGAATCCCCCTTAAGGGAAAATCTCAATCTGTAACAGTAACTCGGCAAAATCGGCCCAAGATGTTACAGATTGAGACAAAGGGGCGGCAAGGTTCAGAAGCATCTCAATCTGTAACACCTGGCCCACTTTTAACGGTCTAGTTGTTACAGATTTAGACAAAACCGGTAGACAACAAAAGCGGCAACGCCCATCGAGGGTGTTGCCGCTTTTCTATTGAGGAACCTAAATGGTTTTGACCTTGCCCCGTCGCTAGACCGTGATGACGTTGTCCATCGACTGGTACTTGGCTGGCACCTCGCCCGCGGTAATAATCGTTGCGTCGCGGAAGTCCGCGAACTTGACGGGCGCCACCATGCCGAATTTGCTGGCGTCTGAGATTACGAAGCGTTTGGCGGTATGGCGCATCGAGATACGCTTGACTTGCGCTTCCTCGATATCCGGTGTGGTGAGACCTTGCTCGGCGGCGATGCCATTGGAACCCCAAAAGCCGCAGTTGAAGTTATAGCGGTCCAGGGTTGCCAAGGCGTCGGGACCGACGAGCGCCTCGGTCTCGGGCTTGAGCTCGCCGCCCAGCACCACGGTGCGCATGCCGCGCAGAGCGAGATGCTGAGCATGGAGCACGGAGTCGGTCACATAGGTGACGCCCTCAAGGCGCGGAAGATGCTCGATGAGCCTAAGCGTCGTCGAACCTGAATCGATGTACACAAAGCTCTCGGGCTCCACAAGCGCCGCCGCACGGGCGCAGATGCGCTCCTTGTCATCATTATGGAGATCGCTGCGCTCGTTGATCGTCAGGTCGCGCGTCACGTGCGCGCGCTCCAGACTTGTCGCACCTCCGTGCACCTTGGCGATACGGTGTGCTCGGTCGAGCGTCTGCAGGTCGCGCCGAATAGTAGACGCCGTCACGCCCAGGGCCTCAGCAAGCTCCGGCACGGTAACCGAGCCGGTCTGCTGTACCATCGACACAATCGCGTTGAGCCTATCTTCCGCAAGCATCGCTTACTCCTCCTCGGGGTACACGACTCCCCAATCGGCGCGGAGCTTGGTCATAAGCTCCATAACATCGGAAGCATAGCCCAGAAGCTCGCGCTTCGAATCATCGCCGGCAACGGCCTTCTCCAGGTCGGCCATCTCGTAGCACAGAGCGTATGCCTCGGTGCCAGCGTGAACCTCCTCACGGTGACCGTCCGCAGTCCACACGATGGTCGCATGGTCGGCGCGCGGATACTCGTTGACCTCGATATAGCACTTATCGAAACTGATGACCGAGCGCTTGGGCTGTTTGGAGTGGAGCGTAAGGCTCACGACGCCCAGCTGCTGCTCGGCGTTACGGCAGACAATGCCGCCCGCAACGTCGACACCGGTCTCACAGGTGTTGCCCAGCGAGACAACCTCAGCGGGCTGGCTCGCCATAAAGAGGCGCATGACGGAGAGCGCATACACGCCAATGTCGAGCATGGCGCCGCCGGCAAGGCTACGGTTGTAGAAGCGGTTGGTCAGGTCGCCGTACTCCTTATAGCTGCCAAAGTTGAGCTGGGCAAGGTTCATGCGGCCAAAGTCTCCCGCGTCCATGCGACGGCGCAGCTCCTGATATAGCGGCATGTGGAGCACCGTGGTGGCGTCCATAAGGACCACGTTGTGCTCGTCGGCGATGGCACGGGCCTCGTCGAGCTCGGCAGAGTTGAGGGTAATGGCCTTCTCGCAGAGCACGTGCTTGCCGGCGGCCAGCGCGGCACGCAGATAGGTGATATGCGTGTTGTGCGGCGTGGTGATATAGACGGCGTCGATGTCCGGATCGGCGGAGAGGTCCTCAACCGTCTCGTACACCTTCTCGACGCCATACTGCTCGGCAAAAGCCTGGGCCTTGGACAGCGTACGGTTGGCAACGCCCGCGAGCTTGCGGCCGGCAAGAGCGAGAGACTGGGCCATTTGGTTGGCGATAACACCGCACCCGATCACAGCCCAACGAAGCTCGGGAGCCGTAAAGATATCATCGGGGAATGGCTTACCCTGGACCGAAGCGAACGCTGCCTTTGCGGCTGCCGCGGAGTCGAGTGGAGCCTGCTTGGAATCTGCCATATGTGCCTCCTGAGTCATCGGAAGTTCTTCATTTCCAACAGCCTTATATTCGCACAAATGCGCGCGTATTTGCTTGTATTTGCGTGTTTATTTGTTTATCGGTCATTATTTAGCCATATTTTGCACATTTTTACGCGGTCATACGCATTAACACGCAATGCTATGCGCGATAATGCGCATGCGAGGATCCTTGTAAAACATAAAGAAGCGGAACACCAAAGCCCTAAAAGACAGAGTAGTCCGTGATACTCGACCCCTCTGGGGGCATCGGACATCAAAGGACCGCCCCAAACTGCCGGCACATGGGGAACGTCCCCCAGCTGCCGACAGCACTCATTTAAGTCTGTCCCCAATGAGTGCAATCACTCATATAAGTCTGTCCCCAATGAGTAGGGATAGAAAAAGACCCGGGTGCCGTGGGGGCATCCGGGCCTTTGCTAGCAACTTGATGTTGCAGGCAGCTTAGAACTTGTGGCCGCACTTCTTGCAGACGCGCAGCTTGTTCTTGCCGTCCTTCTCGTGACCGACGCGGGTAACCTTACCGCACTCGGGGCAGACGAGATTGACGTTGGAGGCATCGATGGGAGCCTCCTGCGAAACGATGCCGCCCTGCTGGTTGGCAGCGTTGGGCTTGACGGCCTTCTTGACGACCGAAACGCCCTCGACAACGACCTTGTTCTCGGCGGGGAGAGCACGCAGGATAACGCCCTGCTTGCCGCGATCCTTACCAGAGAGAACCTGGACCTTATCGCCCTTCTTGATATACATATATCTCCCCTAACTACAGGGTCTCGGGAGCGAGCGAGACGATCTTCATGTACTTCTTGTCACGAAGCTCGCGAGCGACGGGCCCGAAGATACGGGTGCCGACGG
>CABQNA010000132.1 GCA_902465425.1 uncultured Collinsella sp. | reverse complement strand
CGATCCTTGAGCAGGGAGAAGTTGGGGACCTTGGTCTTGACCGTCACGGTGCTGGCGTCCTTGGCCTCGATGGACTCGAAGGGCTGGAAGAACGGAGCATAGGTAGCGGAAGCGGCGCAAGCGGTGTAGGAGGCAACGACATCGTCAGCAGTGACCTCGGTGCCATCGGAGAACTTGGCGCCCTTGCGGATGGTGACCTCGAAAGTCGTGTCGTCCACAGACTTGGGATCGTCGGTGGCGAGCTCGTTGAAGGTGCTGTAGTCGTGGTAATCGATGCCGTAGAGGCCCTCGACGACGTGCCAGTTAGCACCCAGGCCCACAGCGGAGCCGGTGCTGGCGGGATCGAAGCTGGACGGAGCGTAAGCGGAACCAGCGGTGATCACGCCGCCGCCACGGTTGGCGGAATCGGTGGAACCGGAAGCGGAGCCCTCGTCGCTAGAGCTGCCGCCGCAGCCGGTGAGACCAAGCCCTGCGACAGCAGCGACGCTGCCGGTGAGGCCGAGGAACGAACGCCTGGACATACCCTTGTTGATGATGGCCATGTCTTCTCCTATCAATAGAGAATCTTACTCGGGAGCACCTAGACTTGCCCCCGCGCAACTTGCGGACGATATATACCTTACCTACCGACGTACCCAACTGAGGTGCCGCGCTCGGCGACCGATACATACATACGCTTGAACGGTATTTACTACCGTTCACCGAATTCATTGACAAACGATTCGTCAGACAGTATGTATCGACGAGGTGAGATATCAGTCTTCGTCAACCCGCAGGATAGCAGGGTTTTCGCTTGGGTTAGTCAAACGTTTTAGCGTTAATAAAACCCGAAACCAGCAGGCAATCATGGCGAAATAAATGGTTGAAAATCGCGCAATCATGTATATCAGTTGTTTAGAAGCGCATTTAGTTTTCGGAACGGTTGGCCGATGTCTGGGCGCGCTCGGCATTCCATACAACAAGTGCCTCGTGGACCGCTTTGGCGACATCGGCCGGAACGCCTCGAACTTCTGCAATCTCCTGCTCGCTTGCCGCACGCAAACGCTTCATCGAGCCAAAATGGCGCATAATGGCACGTTTTCTGGTGGGTCCCACGCCTGGAACGTCATCGAGCACCGAAACCGTCATGGCTTTGTCGCGCAATTCGCGATGGAACGTGATGGCAAATCGGTGGGACTCATCGCGTACCTGCTTAATTAGATAGAGCGAAGCAGACCCGGTCGGCAGCACGACAGGAGTCTCGTCCCAAGGCACAAAAACTTCCTCGTCGGCCTTCGCCAAGCCACAAACTGGTATATCGAGCCCAAGAGCCTCAAGTTGCTTGATCGCAGCGGTCAATTGCGGCTTACCGCCATCGACAACGAGCAAATCGGGGCGCGAGCCAAAGCGCTCGTCGGCCATGCGCTCGGGAGCATAGCGTCGTCCCAAAACCTCGGACATCGACACGAAGTCGTTTGCCTCGTCCAATTCGGCCTGAATTTTAAAACGACGGTACTGGCTCTTGTCGGCGCGCCCGTTGGTAAACACCACCATCGAGGCGACCGTAAAGGTGCCATGCAGTGTAGAGATATCGAAGCACTCGATACGCAACGGCGGCGATGGCAGCGCCAACGCACTTTCGAGCTCCAGGAGCGCTTGATTGGTGCGGTCGTCAGCGTACCCCGTTCGCATCATGTAGCGCATGAGGGCATGGCGCGCATTTTTGGATGCCATATCGAGCAGACGGTGCTTTTCGCCACGCTGCGGCCTATGGAGATGGCAGGAACGCTCACGCTTGCCCGCAAGCCACTCCCCCAGCGCCTCCGCATCCTCAAGCTCGACGGAAAGGTTGACCTCAGCTGGAATATCAGCCGTCTCGTCGTAATAGCGCTTAAGAAAGCCCGATTGAAGTTCCTCTTCGTCGACATCCAAACCCTTATCGAGAATAAACTCGCAGGTTCGAACCGTTCGACCCTCACGCACGACAAAGACGCAAGCGGCGGAGATGGTCTCCTCGCGATAGAAACCGATGACATCGATATCGACACTGGAGGGAAAAACGACTTGCTGACGATCGTCCAGACCCCTGATGACCTCCAAACGACGTTTGACGCGTGCCGCGCGCTCAAAGTCGAGCGCCTCGGCGGCATCCGTCATCTCGGAGGTCAGCTCATCGACGACATCCTTGCGATGGCCCGACAAAAAGCGCTCGACACGTTTGACGTTCTTGGCATAGTCTGCCGGGGAAATCGCGCCGACACACGCACCCGGGCCGCGCCCGACATGGTAGTCAAAGCAGGGACGCCCGTTTTGCGCGCAAATCATATTGACGATGTCTTCCTCGCCCTTGTGGGACTCGACGATACGACGACAACGACGCCACTCCGCACAGGATGCGGAGCAGATGGGGATAACCTTGCGCAGCGTATCTATCGTCTCACGTGCCGCACGGCTATCGGTATAGGGTCCAAAATAGCGCGTTCCCGGCTTATGACGCTCACGCGTATATTTGATAGCGGGATACAGGTCGCCCTTTGTAATGGCGATAAAGGGGTAGCTCTTATCATCCTTGAGGTCGACGTTAAAGTACGGATGGTACTGACCAATCAAATTGCGCTCGAGCACCAACGCCTCATGCTCGGTCTCCACCACGATATAGTCAAAGCTCGCCACCAGCTGCATCATCAGCGGGATCTTTTGACGCTCATCCTGCAGTGTCACGTATTGACGCATACGGGCGCGTAGGTTTTTCGCCTTGCCCACGTAGATGACATCGCCCTTGGCATCCTTCCAAAGGTAGCATCCGGGCTGTGTGGGAACGCGCGAAACCTGCTCGGCAAGCGTTGGAATGTTGTCGTGACCGGCCACGCGCACCTACTTACGACGAAGCAGCGCCGAGACCTCGGGCATCTTAAGGACGACGGCAAGGCCAAAAGTAACAGCAAGCGAGACGACACCCGCAACGCAAACATAGCCAAGAGTAATCAGAATCGAGCCGCCAAGTGCCCCGACAAAGTGCTCAAGCGCCCACATGACGCCGGCGCCTGCGGCAGCACCCAGGCCACCGAGCAAAAGGCCAAAGAAACCGCCATGCAGGATAGATTTGACCTGAAGGCCACGCAGACGACGACGCAGCCACCACAGCGAACAACCGACCAAGATCACGTAGTCGACGACATACGAAAGCGCGATTGCCGGCATGCCGAAGCCCAGCACAACGCCAAACAGCAGAACCGAGCCGGCCTGGCCGATGGCAGAATACAGGCAATAGCGGCTATAGGGCTTCATGTCGAGCAAGGCAGAGAAGCTCTTCTGCATCAACACGACCACGCCGTAGAGCGGCAGCGAGAACGCCAGGTAGACAAGGAACTCGGACACCAGCGCCACGCCGGATTCATCGAACTTGCCGGCACAGTAAATCATGTTGAGCGGACGCGCGAAGACAATCAGGTACAGCGCGAACGGAATCAGGAAGAAGAGCATCTGGGCGACGCCACGCGAAATGCCCGTGCGAACGCTGTCGTAATCCTTCTCCTGTGCGTCGTGAGAGAGCTCGGTATAGAGCGCCGTCGAAAGCGAGGCGGCAATCAGCGCGTAGGGCAGCGTGTACCACAGGCGCGCATAGGCGATGACGGAAGGGCCAGTCTCGGGCTGGACCACCAGCGCGGCAGCGTTGGTGATAGAAGTCGAGACAAACATGCACACCGTGGCGAGCAGCGTCGGGATACCGAGCGCAATCGTCTGGCGCAGCGCGGGGTCCTTAAAGTCGATATGGATATGGGGATGCACGCCGTGCTTGCCAAGCGTGGGGATCTGACATGCCATCTGAACAAAGACACCGAGGGTCGTACCGGCCGCAATCAAGATGATGCCGGCACGGTCGCCAAACTGTGCGGACACGGGCGCAAAACCCATAAAGCTCGCAATGACGATCACATTGTTGAGGACCGGGGCAAACGTCGACCAGAAGTAGTCGCGGTGTGCGTTGAGAACGCCCGAGAACACCGAACCCAAACCATAAAACAGAATCTGGATGGCAAAGAAACGGAACATGAACGCAGCGGTATCCATGCTGCCGCCGTCACCCGAAAGGAACGATTGCGTCCAGATAAAGCCCGGGGCGAATACGGTCCCCAGCAACGAAATGCCACCCAGCACCAAAAGCAGAATGCCGAGCAGGTTGCCCACGTACTCGTTCGAGGCCTCGCGACCCTGCTCACGCCTCACGCCCATGTACACGGGCAAAAACGCCGTCACGAGCATGCCGCCCATCACGAGTTCGTAGAGCATATTGGGCAGGTTGTTGGCGACCTGATAGGAGGACGAGAGTAGCGACATGCCGATAGCGGCCGCCATTGCCCACGTGCGGATAAAACCGGTGACGCGCGACACGATGGTCAGGATGGTCATAAGCCCGGCGGAACGACCAACCGTGGAGTAGTCCGACGAGCCCATGTCGTCAGTGTCATCTCGCGACGAAGAAGCTTCGGATGAGGGTGTCTGAGGCGCAGATTCTTTTGCAAAATGAGTTCCGCGCTTCAATTCTTCCTGCGGCATCGCTCAGTCCTCTCTCGTAATCGCGGCAACCGTCGCCCCGCAA
>CABQNA010000131.1 GCA_902465425.1 uncultured Collinsella sp. | reverse complement strand
AAGCGCTCGCTTTTCATAACCTCTGCAGCCAAACAACTAAAAAGGGCCGATCGCGCATCTCCGCGGTCGGCCCTTTACGTTTGACCAGATAAAACCTGCCAAAATAAACCTGTCCCTTTTTGGCAGGTTGTTAGCTGTGACGGTACTCGGCGATGATGAAGTCGATATCGGTCTGGAGCGTTTCCAGGTTTGCCAGGCGCTCTTTGTCGGCGGGGCGTGTGCGGTAGTAGTACGGCGTCATCTGGAACACCGCCTCGATGTCGGCCTGGGTCTGAAGCGTAATATTCGCAGACACCCGCTGCGTTCCGACCAACTCGAGCTCGCTGGTCTGCGGCAGCTTCTCGTCGTTAAGGTACGGCGTATCGTAGAGCACCTCCTTGAGCCCAAACAGATGATGGGCACCCGGCACCACGGTATAGAGTGAGCCCTCTGGCGCCAGCACGCGGGCAAACTCGCGCTCGTTAAAGGGGGCGAAGAGCTCAGTCACCATATCGAAGGCGCCATCGGCCACGGGGATATCCTTCATGTTGGCGACGAAGTAGGTCGCATCGCCGCGCTTGGCGGCCAGACGCACCATCTCTTTGCCCAAGTCGAACCCGTAAGAGTCCACACCCGGCACCGCGCCCATGGCGCTGGTGTAATAGCCCTCGCCGCAGCAAATATCGAGCAGCGTCATGGGGCCGTTCACAGACGCGGCGCGCCCAGACACCTGTTTGCGCACCAGCTCGACCATCGCATCGCGCAACGGCGCGTAGTATCCACGGTTCAGAAAGTCACGACGGCTGCGCGCCTGCGACTTGGGATCACCCATGGAGTCACCGCTCTTGGACGAGCGCAGCAGATATAGATAGCCCTCGCGCGCACGGTCAAACCGGTGTCCGCTCGCGCATGCAGCACCGCGTTCATTGTCCACCAACGGCTCATGGCAAACGGGACACAACAACATGGCAACTCCTTAGCGCGAACAACACAACGCACACCATTGTCGCACGCCTTCCCCACCTAGTCATTGGGGACGTTCTTGAATGACTAGTCGCTTAAGAACGTCCCCAATGACTAGTCGATTAGGAGTATCATCATCTGCGCAAATAAGCACGAAAGAGCATGTTAGAGATTGAGAGCGTATGGCTGACACCGTATCTAAGCACATTGACATGACCACCGGCTCGCTGTGGCGCAATATTCCCCTGTTCGCCTTCCCCGTGGCCGCCACGAGCATCTTGGAGCAGCTGTCGAACCTCATCGCCACGGTCATCATCGGTAACTTCTCGGGCGACCAGGGAACCCTCGCCATGGCGGCGGTCGGCTCCAATGTTCCGCTTACCAGTCTTATGCTCAACCTGTTTATTGGCATGTCACTTGGCTCCAACGTGGTCATCGCCAACGCTATCGGCCGCAACGATCAGAACATGGTCAAACGCGCCGTCCATACCTCGATTTTAATGGCGCTTGTGGGCTTTGTCGTCATCGCTCTGGGCGAGATCTTTGCCGAGCCCATGCTCGCCGCCCTCAACGTTCCCGCCGAAACCATGCCGCTCGCTTCGCTCTACCTGCGCGTCTTTTTGCTCAGCCTGCCCTCGATCTTGCTCTACAACTTTGAGGCCGCAATCTTCCGCTCCGTCGGCATCACCCGCATGCCGCTGCAGGCGCTTGCCGTGTCCACCGTCCTCAACATTGGCCTAGACCTCATCTTTGTCCCCGTACTCCACTGGGGCGTCGCGGGCGTCGCCATCGCCACCGCCATCGCCTACACCGTCAGCGCCGCCACGCTCTTTATCCGCCTGCTCAAGACCGACTCCGTCGTCCGCGTCACCCTACGCGACTTAGGCTTAGACCCCGTCGCCCTCAAGCGCATCGTTAAGATCGGCCTGCCCGCCGGCATCCAAAGCGCCGTCTTTGCCGTCGCCAACATCATCATCCAGTCCGCCATCAACAGCCTGGGCACCGAGGTCATGGCGGCATCGAGCGCCGCTATGAGCTTGGAGTACGTGTGCTATAACCTGCTCAACAGCTTTAGCCAGGCTTGCACCACCTTTGTGGGACAAAACCACGGCGCCCGCCAGATCGATCGCTGCACCAAAACGCTTAAGGTCTGCCTGGTCGAAGGCGGTATCGTTGCACTCACCACAATTATCGTTATTGTCGGTCTGGGGCGCGAGATCCTATCGCTGTTCAACAGCGACCCCAACATCGTCTCGATCGGCTATATCCGCGTGTGCTCGATCTTCCCGGCGTACGCCTTTAGCATGTTCTACGAAAACATGTCAGGCTACCTGCGCGGCTTTGGCATCTCGCTCACACCCGCCCTCATCACCATGATCTGCGTCTGCGGCATCCGCTTCTACTGGGTGTTCTGCGTGTTCCCGCACTTCCGCACCTTTGCGAACATCATGATGGTCTACCCCATCAGCCTGGGCACCACGGCGTTCTTTATGGTCGTGGCGGTACTACTTTGCCACCCGGCACGCACCTATCGCGCCACCCAAGCCAAAGCGACAGCCCGCTAAACACCGCACTCAACGCCACGACAGTCATTAATTGACAATATGCGAGCTCATATAGTCGATAAAGCGCCTCGTGGCGATAGGCATGGTGTCCCAGCTGCGCCAGGCGGCCACCACGTCGCGCGAGGGGGCATGCACGATGGGCCGCACACGAATATCGGCCCGCATGCCCTCCACAGTACGACGGTAGAGCATACTCACGCCTAGGCCCTCCTCGACCATCGCCATGATGGTGTAGTCGTCGGTCACCTCACTCGTCACATGCGGCGACAGCCCATGCGCCGCAAATGCATCGAGCACCAGACTCTGTTCGCCCTCATCCAGCAGCACAAACGGCTCGGACGCCAGATCGGCGAGCGTCACCTTTTCCTTTGCCGTCAGCGGATGCGCGGCCGGCAACAATGCTACCAACTCGTCGTGATAGACCACGCGCTTCTCGAGCCCCGCGGTAAAACCGCGTGCCGTAAAGCAAAAATCAACCACGCCATCGTGCACCCACTGGGCGTTGCGCGTGTAATCGCCCTGCTTGAGGGTAAAGTGCACGCCCGGGTGCAGGGCTCCAAAGTCGCGAATCACGCGCGGCAACACGGTTCGACTCACGTTGGTAAACGTCGCGATGCGAATATCGGTCGACGAAAGCCCCAGCAGCTCCTGGCGCTTGCCCTCGAGCTCAGCCTCGGCAGTCACAATCTGGCGCAGATACGGCAGATACTGTTTACCGTCGCGCGTAAGCGAGACGCCCTGCTTTCCGCGCTCGATAAGCGTGGTGCCCAGCTCGCGCTCGAGTGCCTTGACGGCCTGGCTCACCGCGCTTTGCGTATAGCCCAGCTCGTCCGCCGCGCCTTTAAGGCTGCCGCAGTCGACCACCATACAAACAATCTGATACCGCGATGCCATCGTGCCTCCACGTCAATTTAGCCGTAAAACGTTTTGTCAGGGCTTTTCGCACCCACTTTAGCATTTCTTAATCATACTGAAGATACATTCGCTTTACTACATCAACATCTGGGAGCAGAATCCTTTTTGCGAAACCGTTCTGTAACAAAAGGAGTCCCATGGATCGCAAAAAAGCAATCACGCTCTCATTTTCCGTTCCCGTCGCATGGGGCTTTTCGTATCCCCTCATGAAGATCGGCATGGACAGCATGAACGCCACGAGCATCGTCGCGCTACGCTGCATCATCGCCTTTGTGGTCTGCCTGCTGCTCTTCCACAAGTACGCGTTGCACATCAACCGCGACCTTATGGTCCGCGCCGCCATCATCGGCGCCATTATGGCAACCGAGCTCACCTGCATGTGCCTGGGCTCCAGCCTCACCTCCGCCTCCACCGCCGGCTTTTTGCAGAGCCTGACGGTCGTGATCGTGCCGTTTGCCAACGCCGCCCTGCTGCGTCGTGCCCCCGAACGCAAAGTGCTCATCGGCACCGCCATCGTCACCTGCGGCATGCTGCTGCTCTCGGGCGCCGACTTTACCAGCCTGAATCCGGGCGCGCTCATCATGCTGCTCTCCGCCTTTGTCTATGCCGGCCACATCATTGTGGCGAAGCGCTTTGTCGAAGATGTCGACCCACTGGCTCTGGGCGTTTGGCAGCTGGGCTTCGGCGGCTTATTCTCGGGTATCGCCGCATGCGTCTTTGGCGGCTTCACCCTTCCCAGTACGCCCAGCGAGATCGTGGTCGTCGTTGCGCTCGCACTCATCTGCTCTGCCTATGGCTTTATCACCCAAACACTCGTGCAGCCCCATGTGCCTGCCGAGACCACCGGCTTCGCCTTCTCGCTCGAGCCGGTCTGCTCCGCCGTCTTCTCGTTCTTCTTGGTTGGCGAGGTCCTGAGCCCCATCGCCTTCTTTGGCGCCGCCCTCATCCTCACCGGCGTCATGGTGGCAACCGTCGAGCTTCCGCGCATCCGCGCACATGGACAAGCTCGCATGGCAGGAGCGCCCGAGCACGTCTCGTAGACCCCACTCTTCATACAGCCGTGGCATAAAGGCAACCGGTGCGCCTTTACAATAGATACCGACAGAGCATCTGACGTAAAGGAGCCCCATGGACGCCGCGACCCGCGACCGCAACATAGCAACTTGGTTG
>CABQNA010000130.1 GCA_902465425.1 uncultured Collinsella sp. | reverse complement strand
GTCTGCCTGGAATTTGCCGCGTCCATGGGCGCCGTGATCTTTATGGGCGGCGACGATCGCCGTATGGCGCCCCATGCAGAGCTCATGATTCACGACCCGCTGATCCCCCAGGGGGCAGGCGGCTCGGCACTTGCGCTGCAGGAAACCAGCCGGCGTCTCATGCAGACCCGCAAGACCCTCACGCAAATCCTCTCGGACCGCAGCGGCCTCACGCCCAAGCGCATCCAGTCCCTCACTGCAAAAGACACCTACCTTTCGGCCGAGCGCGCCGTCGAGCTCGGCTTTGCCCACGAAATCCTCTCGACCACCAAGGAGGTCGCCCATGTCTAACCTCGCCAGCCGCCTCGCCGCATCTGAGTCCGCATCGTCCACCATCCTCGCCAAGGATCGAACGCTTTCCTGCGACACCCGCCAAACGGGACTCAACAACAACGCACTTGTGATCGGCCCCTCGGGAGCCGGCAAGACCCGAAACGTCCTCAAGCCCAACCTGCTGCAAATGAACGCAAGCTACATCGTGCTCGACACCAAAGGCACGCTCTGTCGCGAAGTGGGACCCGTGCTGGCAGCCCACGGTTACCGCGTGCAATGTCTCAACTTCGCCGACCTCAACACCGTCCCGGCCCTTGCGCCCGGCATCCAGCGCTGCGGCTACAACCCCCTGAGGCACATTCGCCGCAAGGCGGACGGCAGGCCCAACCAGCAGGACATCCTCTCGGTGGCAAAGGCCATCTGCCCCATCGAGGACAACAACCAGCCTTTTTGGGATCATGCGGCGGCAAACCTGCTGTCGTGTCTTATCGCCTACGTCACCGAACAGCTACCCGCCGACGAGCAGACGATCAGCTCGGTCATCAAGCTGATCGAGCACCTGCAGGACGGTGCCACGGGTCGATTGTTTGACGACCTGATCACGATCGACCCCCAAAGCTATGCTCTCTCGCTATGGCGGCGCTACGCCATTACGCAAAATGCCGAGCGCATGCACGCGAGCATCGTCGGCATCCTTGCCGAAAAGGTCATGTGTCTGGGATTCGACGGTGCGGCACAGCTCTATCGTGAGTGCCATCAGGTGGACTTCGCTTCCATGGGACACACCCCCTGCGCCCTATTTGTAACCGTGAGCGATATTGACCGCAATCTCGATCCGCTGACCGGCCTCTTTATTTCGCAGGCGTTTATGGGCCTCATTCGTGAGGCCGATAGGCAGCCCGACGGCAGCCTGCCCGTGCCCGTGCGCTTTATGCTCGATGACTTCGCAAATCTGCAAATCCCCCAGATCGACAACGTGCTCTCGATTATCCGAAGCCGCAACATCTGGGCAACGCTGCTGCTGCAGTCGACCAACCAGCTCGATGCGCTCTATGGCGAGGCACGCGCACGCTCCATCATGGGCAACTGCGACACGCATCTGGTGCTGGCGTTCCAGGATCCCGAGAGTGCCCGGGTATTTTCCGACCGCGCCGACGCGCTGCCCAGCACGCTCATGGCGACGCCGATCGATCGCTCGTGGCTCTTTGTACGCGGTCGCACTCCCGAACAGGTCGAGCGCTTTAGGCTCGAAGACCATCCGCTCTATGGGGAGCTGCCCGAGGCGCAGCGAGGCCATGCGGAGGCCAAGATCTAGGCGCAGGGTTCTCGCAGCGCGCGGCGCCCCGGCGATGTTCCACAAAGGCCGTGCGCCCCGGGACCACGGCAAAGCAAAGGGGCCCGCATCCGATAGGATACGGGCCCCTGACTATAAGGCGCGATGCGTTAACAGCAGCGGCTACTTACGGTGAGCGCGGTAGAACTCGATAAGCGCCTGGGTCGAAGCGTCCTGCTCGGCCTTGGCGGCGTCGTCGTGGAAGGCCGGGGTAATCTGCTTGGCAAGCTGCTTGCCCAGCTCAACGCCCCACTGGTCGTAAGAGTCGATGCCCCAGACCGTGCCCTCGACAAACGTGATGTGCTCGTACAGTGCGATGAGCTCGCCGAGTGCGAACGGGGTCAGCGTGTCGCCAAAGATCGAGGTCGTCGGACGGTTGCCCTCAAAGCAGCGGGCCGGGACGATCTGCTCGGGCGTACCCTCGGCGCGCACCTCATCGGCCGTCTTACCAAAGGCAAGCGCCTTGGTCTGGGCCAGGAAGTTGCCCAGGAACAGCTCGTGCACGTCCTGACCGCTGTCGGTCGCAGGGTTGGCGGTATTGGCGAAAGCGATAAAGTCGGCCGGGACCACCACGGTGCCCTGGTGCAGCAGCTGGTAGAAGGCGTGCTGACCGTTGGTGCCGGGCTCGCCCCAGAAGATCTCACCGGTATCGGAGGTCACAGCGCTGCCGTCCCAGCGGACATGCTTGCCGTTGGACTCCATGGTGAGCTGCTGCAGGTAGGCCGGGAAACGGTGCAGATACTGGCAGTACGGAAGCACGGCGTGGCTCTTGGAACCGAAGAAGTTGACGTACCAGACGTTGAGCAGGCCCATCAGCGCGACGGCATTGTTCTCGAGCGGCGTGTTGCAGAAGTACTCGTCGATGGCGTGGAAGCCCTCGAGGAACTGCTGGAAGCGCTCGGGACCGAGCACGACGATCAGCGACAGGCCCACGGCAGAGTCGACGGAGTAGCGGCCGCCGACCCAATTCCAGAAACCAAAAGCGTTAGCGGGGTCGATGCCGAAGGCCTCGACCTTCTCGAGTGCGGTGGAAACAGCGACGAAGTGCTTGGCCACGGCCTCGGCGTTCTGCTCATCGGAGCCGTCGATGGCGCCCTGAGCCTTGAGCTGCTCGAGCATCCAGGTCTTGGCCTCGCGAGCGTTAGTGAGGGTCTCGAGCGTGGTGAAAGTCTTGGAGACGATAATCACGAGCGTGGTCTCGGGATCCAGGCCCTTGAGCTTCTCGGCCTGGTCGTTGGGGTCGATGTTGGAGATGTAGCGGCAGTCGATACCGGCGTCGGCGTAGGGACGCAGAGCCTCGTAGGCCATGACCGGGCCCAGATCGGAGCCGCCGATGCCGATGGACACCAGGTGCTCGATCTTCTTGCCGGTAACGCCCTTCCACTCACCGGAGCGCACGCGCTCGGCGAAGGCATACATGCGATCGAGGACCTCGTGCACGTCGGCGACGACGTCCTGGCCGTCGACGATGAGCTGGCCTTTCTCGCTTGCCGGACGGCGCAGCGCGGTGTGCAGGACGGCGCGGTCCTCGGTGGTGTTGATGTGCTCGCCGGAGAACATGGCGTCGCGGCGCTCCTCGAGTTTCACCTCGCGGGCAAGATCGCACAGCAGCTTGACGGTCTCGTCGGTCACCAGGTTCTTGGATAGGTCGAAGTGCAGGTCACCGGCGTCAAAGCTCAGCTTGTTCACGCGCTCGGCATCGGCGGCGAACCAGGCCTTGAGGTCGATACCATCGGCCTCAAGCTTCTCCTGATGAGCCTCGAGTGCCTTCCAAGCGGCAGTCGACGTAGCATCGATAGGTGCGGCAACAGTTGCCATAGAGTCCTCCTCAGCATACGGGCGCACGCCTCCATGCGCCCGGACATTCAGATGCCACTATTCTAGCGCAGGTCAAGACTACAATCAGCGAGCGTTGCCAATCGGCCCCCAAACGGCAACCGACCAAATAGGGACAGGTTTATTTTGGCAGGTCAAACGCTTTACCAATCAAAAATAACCCGTCTTTTTATGCCAAATATTAGGCCGCGGCACACACGCTGCCGAGCAACTCGCGCAGAGGAGACCCAATGCCCTCAAGCAATTCGGGAGCGATAATGGCAAAAACGGGAACCTCACCGGTGCCCACGACAGCAGGCGCCTTGCCCTCCGAGAGAATGCATCCATAAGGCACAAAGCCGTCTTCGCCGGCATCGAGCGCCGCCATGCGACGCGCGAGCTCGCGCGCAAAGCCGGCAGTATCGGCATCGCCAATCGCCAGGACAAAGTCCACGCCTTCGTCGGTCGCCAGGGCCACGGCTTCGTCGATCAGCTCGTCTCCCCCGTCGCCCTCAAACGAGCCGCAGCGGAAAAGCACACGCTCGAGTAGGGCTCGATCAAGCGAGCCAAGTGCCGCCGAGACAAGCTCATCGCGCGTATGCTTGTCACCGCCCAGCACAACCAGCGCCTTGGTGCCTCCGTAGTGAGCGACCAATCGTCCGCACCAGCGAGCCACGTCTCCATCCGCAACAAGGCGCGTCGGCATACCAAACCCATAATTGACCATCTTTTCCACAACCTTTCCGTGCGTATAGGCGGTATCAATCGTTAGGCCCATGCTACGAAGCGAGGTTTTCCGAGCTGTTTCGCACTCTTTAGAGCTGCGTTAAAACCCAATCCAACCGCACGACCATACTTACCAAAACAAACCAGTCCCTTTTTGACAGGTTTTGACGATGTCCGGATGAGCGGGTATTATCGAACAGGTATTCGATAAGAACATGTGTTTGATGAAAGGACACGGATGGCGCACGAGCAGCACACCTATATCTGCATCGACCTCAAGACGTTTTATGCCAGCGTCGAGTGCGTCGACCGTGGGCTCGATCCGCTCACCACCAACCTGGTCGTTGCCGACGAATCGCGCGGGCGCACGACCATCTGCCTCGCCATCACACAGGCCATGAAGGACCTCGGGA
>CABQNA010000129.1 GCA_902465425.1 uncultured Collinsella sp. | reverse complement strand
TGAAGATTGACGGTCGCATCGCCAGCGTACGTGAGCTTTCGGAGCGCGTCGGCGTGATGATGGATCTTTGCGGCCAGCACGAGCACCAGCGCCTGCTCGATCCGGCGCATCATGTTGCCATGGTCGATGCCTGGGCAGGGCGCCCTGCACTCGAGGCGCTCGAGCACTACCGTGCTTGCTTTAAAGCCTCGCGCGCGGCCGCTAAGGAGGTCCGTCGCGTCGAGGAGGCCTCGCGTGCGCAGGGGAGTCGCGTCGAGGAGGCGCGCTTCGCCCTGGAGCGCATTACCGAGGTCGACCCCAGGCCGGGTGAGTATGAGGAACTTGAGCAACTGCTGCCGCGCTCCGAACATGCCGAGGTACTGGTTGCCACGGCTAACGATGCCCATGCATCGCTTGCCGCCGAAGGGGGAGCGCTCGATGCCGTGAATGGCGCCGTGGCCGAGCTTTCACGCATGGCGACCGTTGACCGCAAGCTGGGCGACATTGCCGATGCGCTTTCGGATGCCTGCATCTCGCTTGAGGATTGTGCCAACGAGCTGCGCGCCTATCGCGATGGGGTCGCCTTCGATCCTCGCGAGCTCGCTCGCATGCGCGAGCGGTATTCCGACCTCAAGGGCCTGCTGCGTCAGTGGGGTCCGACCATGGACGATGTCTTTGCCATGCGCGACTGCTCACAAGAGCTGCTGTCGCTGGTCGATGATGGCGATGAACAGATCAAAAAGGCGCGTGAGGCACTCGGGAGCGCCGAGCACGAGCTGTTCGCTGCTGCCAGGGCACTTAAGCGCGCTCGCAATACGGCGGCCCCGCGCTTCTGCCACGAGGTCGGCCGCCAGATGGCTCGCCTGGAGATGGGTAGTGCCGAGCTCGTCTGGGAGTCGCGTGATCTTCCCCGTGCTGAGTGGACGTCCGTTGGTCCTTCGAGCTACGAGCTGCTATACCGCAGCGGTGCCGGCTTGACGCCACGCCCCCTGCGCCGCATTGCGTCGGGCGGCGAGCTCAGCCGCGTCATGCTGGCAAGTAAGGTTGTCCTCGGTAACGCGGACGGTGTCGATACGCTGGTGTTTGACGAGGTCGATGCTGGTGTCGGTGGCTCCACGGCGCGTGCACTTGCGGGCGTGCTGGCAGATCTCGCCGCTACGCATCAGGTGATTGTCGTAACCCACTTGGCGCAGGTCGCCGTCATGGCCGACAAGCATTATGTCGTCAGCAAGGAACCGGGCGATGTTCCCCAGACGCATTTGGACGAGGTAACCGGCGAAGCGCGTACCGCCGAGATCGCCCGCATGTTGAGCGGCGATCAGTCCGAGGCAAGCTTGGCCCACGCCAAGCAGATGCTCGAAGAAGCTCGAGGCTAGGTCGTATCGGCGGTGTTGGTGGGACAAAATAGACTGAAATTTTTGTCCCACTACGCGTTTTACTCAACGACCTTGTCCGGCTGGATGAGCTCCTCGTAGTAGCTGATATGTTCGCGAGCGTCTTCAATCTCGGGCAGTAGGAAGTTGTAGATGACTTCGATGATCATCGTGGCGCTGATCTTGGAGAACGCAAAGTCGCCCGTGGTGAGTAGCGCCTCGTGGTTCACGGTATTAAAGGTGTAGTCGGCTAGGCGAGCAAGCGGAGATTTGCTGTCGCTGCTGATGACGACTACGGTTGCGCCGCAGTCGCGAGCCGCTTTTGCCATGCGATTCAGTCGGCGCGATTTGCCGGAGTTTGAGATGAGCACGATGACGTCACCCGGGCGCAACGTGAGCGCAAAGCCGATTGATGTCTCGCTTATGGTGCTCGCCATGCAGCGCAGGCCCAGCTGCGAAAACTTAAACGTCGCATCGAGCGCGACCGCGTTCGTATTGCCCACAGCTGCAAACTCAATAACCCCTGCATGCTTAAGGGCATGCACAACAGCCGCCAGCGTATCGTGGTCGATCCCGTCGATGGTCGCATTAAGCTCGCTTACCTTGGCAGCCAGGATGTTCTTGAGGCTCTGCTCCATATTGTCAAGCGAGACCTCGTCAGTCAGGCCCTCGTTGCGCTGGCTTTCCAAATCCCTCGCCAACGAAAACTGAAAGCTGCGGAAGCTGCCAAAGCCCAGCTTGCGGCAGAAGCGCGAAACGGTCGCCTCGGACGTGGCGGCGGCACGCGAGAGCTGAGCGGCCGTGAGACGTGGGGCCTCGGACTGGTGCTCCAATATATAGTCGACAATGCGCTGCTCGGATTCGCTGTATCCCTGATGGGTACTAATGAGGGAAAGTGCGCTCTTGCTGCTATCGGTCATGGATGGCTCCTGGTTGGCATGAAAATCGGACTCGCTTTTTAATGCCATAGTATAGGGGGATTTTCAATTACAAGATACACCTTGCCGTTTCAAGTGTTGATGGTAAACTTTCACCTACCGTTTACGGTTATGAAAGAACCTTTCACCGGAGAATTGCGCCTTGTCTCTTCTCACGCGGACGGTAGGTTGGTATCTTTCAGTTGTGGAAAAGCGCGCAACGAGGCGCGTGTAGGGGAGCGCCCGCGGGCGCAAATCTTAAGAAGGAGGGACACATGGCTAAGTTTGACATCATTGCCGCGACCGGTTGCCCGACCGGCATTGCGCATACCTTCATGGCGAAGGAGGCGCTGGAGAAGGCGGCTGCCGAGCGAGGTCTGACCATTAAGGTCGAGACTCATGGCCAGGTCGGTGTCGAGAACGAGCTCACCAAGAGCGAGATCGCTGGCGCCAAGGCCGTCGTCGTCGCAGCCGATAAGGATGTCCAGGCTGAGCGTTTCGCCGGCAAGCCCATGGTTTCCGTTGGTGTTTCCAAGGCCCTGTCCGTTGAGGCCGCCGGTAAGCTGATCGACCGCGCACTCGCCGCCAAGGGAGACGACACGGTTGCGGCTGCTGCCGATGTCGAGGACGAGGTCGAGGAGAAGGAGTCCATCGGCCACGTTATCTACAAGCACCTCATGAACGGCGTCAGCCACATGCTGGTCTTCGTCGTTGCCGGCGGTGTCCTGACCGCCGTTTCGTTCCTGTGGGGCATCACGTCCTTCGATTCGACGGCCGCCGACTATAACAGCTTCGCCGCTTTGCTCAAGATCATCGGCGGCATCGCCATGAACCTCATGGTTCCGGTGCTTTCCGCCTACATCGCCGAATCCATCGGCAAGCGCCCGGCGCTCGTACCCGGTTTTGTTGCCGGCATGATCGCCATCCAGGGCCTGCCTGTTAACGCCGAGACCGGCATGATCGACGCCGGTGGCACCGGCGTGGGCTTCGGCTTCCTGGGCGGCATCGTTGGCGGCTTCCTCGCCGGCTATGTCATCCTGCTGCTCGAGAAGGTCTTTGCCGGCCTGCCCAAGAACCTGGACGGCCTCAAGGCTATCTTCCTGTACCCGCTGTTCTCGACGGCTATCGTCGGCCTGGTCATGCTCGGCATTTCCGGCCCCATGGCTGCCATCAACACCGCCATGATGGACTTCCTCAAGGGCCTGTCCGCCTCTGGCGCCGTTGTCCTGGGTCTTGCCATTGGCTGCATGTGCGCCTTTGACATGGGTGGCCCGGTCAACAAGGCTGCTTACGTCACCGGTACCGCTATGCTCACCGAGGCTCTGGCCGCCGGTGTTGGCACCGATACCTACAACTTCGGCACCAACTTCATGGCTGCCGTCTCCGCCGCCTGCATCGTTCCGCCGCTGATCACCACCTTTGCCGTCGTTGTCGGCAAGAAGTACTTCAGCCAGGAGGATCACGACGCCGGTGTCGTCAACCTCATTCTTGGTTGCACCCACATCACCGAGGGTGCCATTCCGTTCATGACCAAGAACATCTGGCCCGTCATGCCCATCATGATGCTCGGTTCCTCTATCGCTTCGATCCTGACCATTATGTTCAACGTTCACGATCCGGCGCCTCACGGTGGCTTCCTGGTCCTGCCCGTTGTCGAGAACGGTCCGCTTTGGGTCCTCGCGATCCTCATCGGCGCTGTGGTCGGTGGCATCCTGTTCGTGGCCTTCAAGAAGTACGACTTCGAGAAGAACCAGAAGGCCGCTCCTGTAGCCAAGCCCGTTGAGGCCCCCAAGGCCGCTGCCGTCGAGGCCCCCAAGGCCGAGGTTGCCGACTTCGTGAAGGTCGAGAACGTCTTTGTCGCCGAGGACTTCGCTTCTCGTGACGAGGCTCTGAGCTTCGTTTCCAACCAGGCTGTCATGGCTGGTATCGCCAGCGACGCCGACGCCGTGATGAACGCCTTCCTGGCCCGCGAGGCCGAGGGCACCACGGGCATGATGGAGGGCTTCGCCATCCCGCATGCCAAGTCCGACGCCATTACCGAGGCTGCCGTCATCGTCGTCAAGGACGATTCCGGCGTGACCGGTTGGGACACCATGGACGGCGCTCCCGTCAACGTGGCTATCGCCCTGCTCATCCCCGGTGCCCAGGCCGGCACTACGCACCTCAAGATCCTGTCCAAGGTCGCCGAGGCGCTCATGGACGAGGACTTCCGTGCCACCGTCAAGGGTTCCACCGACGCCGCCGAGATCGCCAAGACGATCAACGCCCGCCTGGTCTAATTCCACGGTACGCGAATAACATCGCCCCCTGTAATAAAGGCGAGGACTCCACCCGGAGCCCCCGCCTTTATTCATTCCCTTCTG
>CABQNA010000128.1 GCA_902465425.1 uncultured Collinsella sp. | reverse complement strand
CGGTGCGGATCCGCGCAGCGGATGCGCGGAATCCTATACGCCGCACCAATTGAACTTGAAGCCTCCGGCAACGGGGGCTTTTCTTTTATGCCGCCGCTGCATGGATTCGAACCTCGGTCGAGGCGCGGGCGTAAAGCGGACTATTTCCTGTCGACTCGTGTAAGATTTCGAGTAGGTGTCGCGGCCCATCCGTGACCACTCCTTCTTCAAGCGACCGATCAGGGTGATACTTCGTGGCAGAGCGTCCGACATACAAGCTCGGGTTTCTCGACCCCAAAAAGCGTTTTCCATCGATGCCGGAGCAGCCCGCGGGGCGCTCGTATGGTGTTGTCTGGAAAGTCTTTGGCGAGGATCAGCATGAATCTTGTTATGTCGTCGAATTCGTTGGCAAAAGTCATGTGTCGCTTTTGGGCTACGTAAGCGTTTCGGGTGAGGTGTACAAGGTGGACCGCCCCGTTAGCGAGGCTCCGCTGCCCAACGATCCCGACATGGAACTAGTCCTTGACGAGTCGGATTCCAGTATTGGTGAGATTATGGTAAGGGAAGTCAGCGGTGCAATGCGCACGTGCGCGCGAACCGTCGGCTCTCCCGAAGGCCCCATGCGCGAGCAGTCCGATCACGAGACATGGAATTCGGCCCGCTCCCTTCCTTACGGCGAGTTCATGGCGTCGATGTTCCTGCGCTACGTGATATTTGCCAACTCCGAAAGCGCTATTGCGAACACGGCGGGCGTCGACGGTCTCGATGCGGACATGCAAAACGTTGTCGACAAGATCAAGCTCGTAAAGTTGCCCGAGCCGGTCGAGGTGTTTTTGGGCTTTAACACGGCACCGCTCCCCGATGCTATCGAGACGCTGCTCTACCGCGTTGACCATGCCGAGAATCCGAGCGGTATCGAGCGCTATGCCGCCGCCCTTATGAGCGAAATTGACTTGCCCCGCCTGCGCACCATCGCTGCCAAGTCCGAGATGAGCCTGGCTCGCATTGATCGCTCAAAGATTTTCTATCTCAATTTTGATCGTAGCCTGTTGGACCAGGACGAGATTGACATGCTGCTTGCCATCGAGTGCCGTCTCAACCGCCTCTCCGGCATCCTTGAGCGCATCGGGGCCAGATTGGTCCCTGCGGCATCCTCGCCGAGCCTTGAGGGCTGCGCGCTCTTTGATGCGTGGCATATCGCCAAGACGACCAACGATGTTCCCCGACTGCTCGATACGGCTTCGAGCGATAACCCGTGGGGCAAGCCGGGTACGGTGGCTTGCCAGCCGGGCGGCGAGTGGGACGTGCGCACCCGTTTTGCGCGAATCGTTGAGGCGCTCAACGTGGTCACGCGGCTCGACTATACCTATCGGGCAAACGTTGCCGAGGGGATTATGCTCGTTCGGTTTGGGCAGTCTGTCGTTGATGCCATGCCGCAACGTGAATACGACGCTCAGGATGACGCCTGGCGCGAGCTGGACGAGGACGCGCGCGCGATCTGGGCCGCGGAGCACGATGCGCGCGTGGCACTCACGCTTGCGGCAGCGTGTTTTGCCGCGGGCACCTGCATCACGCGCTGCTATGTGCAGATTGCTGCTCCCGACAGTGAGCAGGGCGAGCGCGTTGTCGCAACGTATTTCTTTGGGCGCGCGGCCTATCTGGCCGATTGCGTGCCTGTCGCCAAGGATCTTGAGAGCATGGACATGGACGATATGCCGTGCAAGCGTGTACTTGAGGCGTATGAGTCAACTGCTCCGGAGACGATTGAACCTGCGGAGGTTCATGCTCGTCCGCGTGATGACCATCGCACGCTTCCGCCGGCGCTGCGCGATTTGCTGCTTGCCGATACGGCTGACGAGTTGGAGGTCATGGAAGAGGACGACGACCCATACGTGGCCCGTGTTGTTGAATTGCGCGAGCAGGCAAAAGTCGACCGTACAGGTGCTTTTGAAGGCTTTTCCCGTCTTGTTGAGGAGTTGGAGGCTAAGTGCGCCGTTGCCGAGCTTTTGGCGACAGGTCCGGTTCAAACGCAGTTTTGCGATAACCAGCTGGTGCGCATGGTGCTACCGGTGTTGGAAGAAGACCGCTCTGTGCGAATCCTTCGTGCGCCCGATGCGCTGTACTTTGCCCAGCACGAGATCTGCAGCTTTTACGTCGAGCAAGAGGACTTTGAACGAGCGCTGCCCGAGGTGCGCCATCTTTACGATCTGGCGCGCTCGTCCATGCAATCGCACTTTGCGCTCATCAACGTTCTTGCGCGTCTGGAGCGCTTTGACGAGATTATCGAGGTGGCGCGCCACGGCCTACGTATTGCCAGCGATCGCTCTGCAATCGGCTACCTGTTCTATCGCCTGGCGTTTGCCTATTGGAATTGCGATCAGCTCGACCTTGCGCTGGTTTGTTACCGTCTGGTGCCACGTGGCGAGGAGTCGGGCAGCAGCGCGCTGGAAGAAATGCAGGGCCTTATGAACGAGATGGGCGTCAGCGAGCCTCCGACGTTCGAGGAAGCGGTCGAGACCATTCGCAAGGCTGGACTCGAGCTGCCGCCAGTGTCCGCCGTGACGAATCAGCTGGCAGATGCCGCTGTTCAACTGGTCGACAACGGCTTCTTTTTCCTGGCACGCGGTTGCATCTTCCAAATGTGGCGCACCATGGGCAACGACGAGCTCGGCTCCCTCAACCGCTCGCTGGGGTAGGCGAAGCTTCCAATGAGGAAAGGATGCTAGGCAATTAGAAAATTTCCTCTTGCCCATCTTAGGCTGTTTGGTTACTATAGAACGGCTGTTACGGAGAGCTGACCGAGAGGCCGAAGGTGCTCGCCTGCTAAGCGAGTATGCCCCAAAAGGGTATCTGGGGTTCGAATCCCCAGCTCTCCGCCACTTTATTCTTGCGTTGTCCCAGGTCAACAGTTGTTTTCTTTCGGATTGCCTCCGAAGTCTTCGTGCGTTTTTGGTAGCAAATGGCAACCTCTGACCTGCGAATCCATTCTAGCATTACTCACTACGCTTTCATCTTGGACAGTTTTGGGAGACAAAGAAGGGCACCCTTTGGAAAGAGTACCCTTCAAGTTGCTTCAGCAGTTATTGTTTGTTCGAGAGCGGATCAGAGTTCGATGATACGTTCCGATCCATCGATGTCAGCGATTTTCGCGATGCCGTTCTTCACAGAGAAGAACGTGAGGCGGGGATCGTTGGGGCCCTCGTAGGTTTCGCCGAGGCCGGTCATGTGCTCATAGCCGGCAATGCGCGTTGCTTCGCTCACGGTATCTTCCAAATCAGCTTCGCCCGTTACCACGATCCAAGGCTGTCCAGGATGCCAACCCGATGCTTCAAACTTAGGGTTCGCTTCCAACTGAACGTAGACATCTTTATTGGTGGCAGTGCAGAACCACAACTTGCCACCGTCTTTAGCCGCGAAGCTGAACGGGCGAACGCGCGGCTGGTCGCCTTCGCAGGTTGCAAAAAACCAGGCCGGAATGTTGGTTAAGTAGTCGATCACTTCATCCATGTATTGCTCCTTACAGTCCGAAATATCCCATGACGATATTGATCAGAATAACGCAGGCAAGCCCGCATACTAAATAAAGAAGACCGCCCAGATCGCATTTCTGAAACCGAAGCTCATGGAGTGAGGTACGGTTGGTGCCACCATGGTAGCAGCGAGCATCCATGCCGAGCGAGAGCGTTTCTGCATGGCGAAATGCGCTTGTGAAGAGGGGCACGATGAGCGCCACCATCATCGAGAAGGTGCCACGTGCGTTCGTTTTGAAGTTTGCGCCACGTGATACCTGCGCGCGATAGATGGTCTGAAGTTCAGTAGCGAACTGCGGCAAGAAGCGCAGCGCGATACCCATCATGGTGGCAAGTTCATGGGCAGGAATGCCAAAACGTTTGAAAGGCTTCAGCAGCTCCTCAAAGCCGTCGGTGATATTGAGTGTGGTGGTTGAAAGTGTGAGCAGGCTCATGCCGAGCAAGAGGAGCGTAAGGCGGATCACAATGAACAAGCATTGATTCAATCCTTGTTCACTTATGCAGATGATGCCGAATTGAAAATAGATCTGACCGCCTTGCACAAAGAAGATGTTCAACAGACCGGTGAATACCACCAGAATAGCGAGAGGCGCGATGCTCACAAAGGCCTGTTTGATTGAGATTTTCGCGAAGAAGAACATGCCGAAGGTGAATACTGCGGCCACTGCCAACGCAACGTAGCTTTGCGCTGCAAACACGACCACCATGAACAGGACTGAAAGCAGGAGCTTTGCGCGGGGGTTCATGCGATGTACGACTGAATCGCGCGAGATATATCGTCCGAAGATGGTCTGCAGGTTCACGACTTACCTGCTTTCCAAGAGAGCAACGAGATGCTCGGCTAGCGTTTCGGGGGAGTAGAGTCCCTCTTCGAGCGGTACGCCAAGCTCGCGCAGTTCGTTCGCCATGCGCTGAGCGTGCGGGACACCAAGACCGATCTCGCGTAGCTCGACAGGATGAGAGAACACCTCTTCAGGCGTGCCCAAAAATGCGATCTCGCCTCGATCGAGTACGAGCACGCGGTCGGCCAAGCGCGCGATATCGTTCATGTTGTGGGATACCATCACGAGCGTGATGCCGCGTTTATGCAGGCGATCGATGAAGCCAAGAAACTCATTGCGTGAAGCAGGGTCGAGGCCAGCCACCG
>CABQNA010000127.1 GCA_902465425.1 uncultured Collinsella sp. | reverse complement strand
CAGACGGTTTTGACATCAAAACGACATCACGCCTTTGAGCAGGGAAAAGGAAGGGATTCCGAACAGATTCAAGACGCAAAGAGAGCTAAATTAGCACCGAAACCGGGTATCCGGAAATCGCCGTTTAGTAATTTTCGGATGCAAGGATCCCAGCTCAGAGGCCACAGAGCGGCACCCGTGATGTCAGCGAGAGCCTCGTGATGTCGCCATGATGTCAAAACCGCACTCAGGAAGGAGAAAACCGGCGATCAAATCAGGCGAGAATCGAATACTTTCCCAGTTCAGAGCCCTATTCGGAGCGAGAGTCCATATCGTCGCGATTACTCCCACTCGATGGTTATAGTTTTGCCGCCCCGTCATTCCAGTTACACCCAGTTTTCGGTGCCGCCTCGAGCCGAGTGCCGCCAGGTGACACCATGTCGCGTTTCGTCGGCTTTGGGGACAAAAGCTGGGACAACTCTAAAAACTTTTTTCAAACTCAGGGCTTTGAGTTTTTGTTTTTGTCCCAAAGGGCGCGGCGGGACGCCTTTGCAAGCTCAATATCGCCGAAAACGCCCGTTTTGAAACTCAACCGCCCTTTTGCCCGCAAGCCGCCAGCTACAATCGCAAGTGAATCAACGCGGGCGGCTTTCATGCTGGTTGAAAAACCGCAGGTCGCAGCTCTTCGTCGTCCGCGGGTAAAGTGAGTAGTCTCAGGTGGCTTGCCCATGAGTTGGCGAGCGGGCTTTGAGATTCCGCCGACGTCCGGAAACGCATCGAGCTCCCTTGAATTTCCGGACAGTACATGATATAAGGTAATTGGTTTTCCGTTAGGAAGGCTTCCAAGTGCCGGGGACGTTTTCCCCGGCTTTTTTCTTATCCAGGAGAACAATGCGAGAACTCAGCATCTTCGTCGACGAGTCGGGAAGCGACGGCCTCTCCGACCGCCACTACCTGCTCACCGTCGTCATGCACGACCAATCCGAAAACATCGCGAATTCGATCGCGGCATATGAGGGCGCCCTTCGCGCCAAGGGGCTCCCGGACATACCCTTCCATGCGTCGCCGCTCATGAACGGCAAGGACCAGTACTCGGGGCTCGACCTGAGGACGCGCAAGATGATGCTCGGCTCGTTCCGCGTCTTCTTCCGCCACATGCCCGTAAAGTACCACACCTTCGCATACGCGACCAAGCAGTTCGCCTCGCTCGACAAGCTCGCGGGGGCGATGCGAAGGGATATCGTGAACTTCCTGTTCGACAACCTCGCGGAGCTGCAATACTACGATTTGGTCAAGGTCTATTACGACAACGGCCAGCGCTCCATCGCCGAGTCGCTGCACCGCGCGGTCGAGTACGCGCTGTCGAAGGACGCCGTCGTCTACCGATCGGCGCAGCCCTCCGAGTACCGGCTTTCGCAGGCGGCGGACTACATCTGCACCATGGAACTCACGGCAATCAAATACGCCGAGCACACCGCCACCGCGACGGACGAGAAGTTCTTCGGCAAGTGGTCCGATTTCAAGAAGGGCATACTGAAGGAGACGCGCAAGAAGCTCGTCTAGGGAGGCGATCAGCCCTTGGCGGAGCGTTTACCGACAATGGAGTCTGTTACGGGGGGGGGTTGATAAGACGCCGCTTAGCTGCATAATAGGTTCCAGTTAGAAACCCTCGGGTTTGCGGGGCGGGATCGTGAAAGCGATTCTGCCCTATTTTTTTGAAAGACTGCTCGTCCAATGGCTTCTGCATCAGATAAACCACTTGGAGCAGAAGCCGATTTGGAAGACCGAATGGACCAGCATCGAGATTCCTAAACAGGCCATCATCGCGCAAAACCCGATTCCGGCCCATTTCATGAAGGGGTCTTTGCCCAGCCTGTCGGAATCCCGTTCAGATCGGTCGGGTGAATAGGTGTCGGCGTACACGTCGACCCTGGCAGACTCTTTTGAAAGCAGCTCGAGGGCCTCGTCGAGGTCGCCGGCGAGCTTGTCCCCGTCGATTCCGACCTTGAAAAGGTGCGTCTCGTCATGCTGCTTGAGCGCCGATTCATCCTGCAGCAGGTAGAACCTCTCGCCGTTCACCCCGTTCGCCAGAGCGGTCCTCTCGCTCGAGAACGATCGGATCTCCCTCTTGAGCCTCGGGAAGGCCCCCTTGCCCTCGATTCCGAACTTCTGCGCGAGCGACTCAAGCTGCCAGAGCAGGTCGTACAGCCCCACCGCGGGCAGGAGTCCGGCCCCGTACGCCTTTTCGAGCATCGTCCGCTCGAAGCGGTCGTATGCTTTGATTGCCTCGCCGTAAGTCAGCGTGGTCCCGATCGAGGGCATCTCATTCATCTGCATCGATTCTCCTGTCCGCCGATTAGAGGCTGCTCGCCTCGCCGAGCGCTGCCGTATTCGCCGCGAAGCGCACCCCTCCAGAGGTGAGCTCGACGGGGTGTCCGGATTTGACCAGGTCGCAAAGGGCGTATATTCCATATCCCGCCACCCCGGCAATGGAAACGACGAGGCATCCGAGGAGGCCGGCCTGAGGCCCGGTGATGCCGTTCGTCGCATCGACAAGGGATTTGAGCATGCCCCGACAATCGCTTGCTTTGTTGTCCACAGCATCAATCGCCGCGTAGCTTGTAGCGGTGCGTTCCATAACGTCGTTCATCTGCTTACCTCCATTTTCCCGTTGATCCGAGCACGTATCCGCCCGCAAGGCCTAAAAGAAGAGCCACTGCACCCGAGACGAGCGCAGGAGACGGCCTCCGCGCCTGAGATACCGAGCAGGTCTCGCTCTCGGGAGCGGACACGCGAGCGAAATCCTCGCCCTCTTTCTCCTCCGCAACCGATCGGGCGATCAGCGAGAGGGCCTCGTGCAGGGTTGCCGATACGTACTCGAAATCGATCTCCGGCTCGATCTCGATGGGATGGTGGGCAGCCTCAAGCGCCGCCTTGATGGCGGAGACGTCTTCGGCCCCTAGGACCTCGTCGCCTCTCAGCAGCTCCTCGACTCGACGCGCGATGCTGCCCGTGCTCTGAACCTCGACTCGATCAGAATCGTTCCGAATAAAGGTCTTCTCGTTGGCGTTGACGACAAGGGAGACGATCCTTTCATCAGGGAGCTCGCGCCCAATTGCGTTGGACACTACCTCGCGCAAGACGTAACGTTTGGAGGCCATCCTCTCCCCGACGTTGCGCATGCGCACGCTTCCGTCCTCAAACCTCAGGATCCCGTCGCTCCCGATCGCGGCCGAGGAGGAGTAGTTCTTCACTTCGACTATCACAAGACCCTGCCGGCTGACGAGGATCTGGTCGAACTCATCGTGCTCGCCCTCGTAGTCCAGCTCGGCATTGACCAGTTGCTCGAAGCCGGACCCGACATGCTTGATCGCGTAGAAGACCCGTCGTTCCCCGGCAAAACCCCTGATTAGGCCAGCGTGATAGGAGCTGAATCTCTTCAGCGCCTCTATCGCCGCGAGATAGCTTGGGACGCCCATGAGTCCGAGCTCTTCGCCTCGAGCAATAAGATGGTCGATGACGTGGTAGGTCTTCACGCTGGAGCTGTACTTGTCTTGAAACACCGTTCTGCATATTGCTTGCTCGAAATCGTTATGCCGTTCGAGAAGGGCCGGCACCTCGAACGATTTCTTGGTCAATTCGCATTTCATCGTTTAATCCTTTCGTATCGGATGACTTGATTCTCTCAACTTGATAGACTCGTGTATAGAAGCTTTTCACGAGTATCTCAGTGGTAAATGGAAGAGAGAAACAACATGGGACGAGTCTTAACCGATCAAGAAATGAAAGACGCCTGGGGTGAGCGATTTAAAACCGAGAGGAAAAAATGGTATGCAACGCAAGAGGACTTCGCGAATGCAATGCAGAAAGAAGGGCATGCTACGACGAAGACCACTGTTGGACGCTGGGAGAAAATCGGCGGCAAATACGGCAAAGAAAAACCCGGTTTCCCATCGTTTCCCACGATGCAAACGATTTCAAGACTCCTGAAAGTCCAGATTGGATACTTGATTGGCGAATCAAAGGGAAGGACGTTCGACGAGCAGGAGGTTTCGGAATATCTCGGAATAAGCGTGGAGGCGGTCAACGCGCTTCGCGAGCTCGCGGCGAGGCCCGGCGCCAATAGCAGCCCGTTTAAAGAAAAATACGGTTTGCCAACGACCTCTTATGCAGACACCCTCGAAAAAGTCCTGACGAGCAGTAGCTTTCGATGTCTTATTGACCATCTGAACGAGGTGGATTGCGGCATCTCCGATTTCACTGAGAGAAATTCCCCTAAATCCCGGAACGACAACGCGAACCTACTGGAAAGCGAACGCTGTCGCGAATATCGCCTTAGCCCGGAATCGAATCCGGAACGATTCGATCATGATGGGCACTTGGTCAACGAGAGCGGTGCAAGAATGTTCGACCCAGAAGACCCGGAAAGGCTCGGAGAAGAGGTCATCGGCATGAGGAATAGGGTGCGAATGGCGAAATGCCTGCTGATAGACGACCAAATGGCCATGGTCCGCGAGGTCTGGCCTCAAGTCGTTCAGCTCGATGAGGGCGTGGCGGACCTCGGCGATATTGTCGTTCAGGCGACCGAGAACAGCTGCAGGGTAACGGAGAAGCCCTAATCGAGCCGCCGACGCCCGCTCGTCCACCCCAGCTTGCCCAGACGGCCCTCCCGCAATGTCCTTGTCCCGGCGGGTGGGTACCATTTACCCGGGTGCACCTGGGGCAACGGGCTGAAAAACCTGTGCAAG
>CABQNA010000126.1 GCA_902465425.1 uncultured Collinsella sp. | reverse complement strand
TGCGTTGGGCAAGCGGGTAGACCTGCGCGATCGGCGCCGTCTTGTCGTCGGACACGCCCCACACAAAGGTCGGTGGCATCTGACGCGAAACATGCGTGGTGGGGCAGATGTCGGCCAGATGCTCGTCAGTTGCCTCGCCGCCCGTCACCATCGACAGGTAGTCGTTGAGCAAATCGCGCCCCGTCTTGCCGCCCGTCTTGGGCACACGCAAGTCAATGCGCGGATCGCGCGTCTGCATGTCGCGCACATAGGCAAAGTCGAGCAATGGATAACCCAGCACCACGGCATCGGGACGAATGTCGTCCGGACGCGCCCCGGCAAGTGCCGCAAAGGGGCCGGTCTTCCACTGTGTTGCCAGCGAGGCGCAAATCATGCCGCCAGCAGAAAAGCCCACGACGCACACGCGCTTAGGATCGACATGCCACTCGTCGGCGTTGGCGCGCACCGTGGCGACCATCTTGGCAAGATCTGCCTGGGGGTGCGGAAAGCTCACGTCACCCGTAGAACTCGTGACATAGTTGAGCACAAAGGCCTGGTAACCGTGATCCAAAAACGCAAACGCCACAGGATCCTGCTCATGCGGAGCGATATGCGTAAACGCACCTCCGCCACAGATAATCACCGCGGGGCGGCGGCCATTCGGTTTATCGGGCAACGGCTCGGCACCCAAATACGTAAACGTCGCCGGATAATCCTCGGTCGACTCCTCGCCCCACAGCGCATGGTTCTCGACAATCATATGTGCTCCCTTCGCGCAAATTATGCGCCCTTGTTTTTCGCCTTCAAGCGTACCCCACTTGAACCCGTGGCGCAGAAACACTCCGGCAATAAGTTTCCCTTCAACTGATATATCACATAATCCCAGTTCAGAGGTATCGTTGAGCAGCGTAGAATAGGGGCGTTGACCAAGCCGCGAAACACATGTGAAACGTTTCCGGCAAACCAAACGCGCGATATGCGCCTATTTAAGTTGGAGGCAACTATGGGTCTGCTCGATTCGCTTAAGTCCACCTTCACCTCGACCGGCGAGGCGTCCGTTCCGCCCGCAGCAAGCTTCGCTACCCGCGAAGGCGTCATCTATGCCCCCGTCAACGGCGTGCTCGTCAACCTGAACGAGGTTCCCGACGAGACGATCGCCTCGGGCATGCTTGGCCAGGGCTATGGCATCGAGCCCATTACCGGCACCATCTATGCGCCCGCCAACGGCCGCATCGGTGCCACCACTGTCACCAACCACTCCATCGGCATGATCACCGAGGACGGCCTGCGCGTGTTCATCCATGTTGGCCTGGGCACCGTGGAAATGAACGGCAAGGGTTTTGCCCGCTTTGTCGAGATGGGCGATGTGGTCAAGGCAGGCCAGCCGCTCATCAGCTTCGACCGCGAGGCCATTAAGGCCGCTGGTCACGAAGACATCGTGACCGTCATCGTCTCCGAGCTCGACCGTCTTAAGAGCATCGACCATGTCGGCGAGTCCGGAACGCTTATCGGCGGCAACCCGCTCGTCAAGCTTGGCGACCCGCTGCTGGTTGCCAAGACCAAGTAGCCAGGCCCCACGCCACACAGCCAAAAGGCACCTCGTCAAGCGCCCGCGACCATTTGGCCGCGGGCGCTTTTCGTTTGAAAAACCATCCCGCCAATGCTTTATCTGTATAGCTCAAATGAGCCGAGCTGCTAGAATATCGAACTGTATGGATAACTATCATTCAACCGTTATGGGAGGATACGTGAACCGCACCAAAATCGCGCAGCTCTATGCCGATGCCGAGTCGCTCGGCGGCCAGACCGTCACCGTCGCCGGCTGGGTCAAGTCCGTCCGCGACATGAAGAACTTTGGCTTTGTTACGCTCAACGACGGCAGCTGCTTCCGCGACCTGCAGGTCGTCATGAACCGCGAGGCACTCGACAACTACGACGAGATCGCCCATCAAAACGTCTCGGCCGCACTCATTTGCACCGGCACCGTCAAACTGACCCCCGATGCGCCCCAGCCTTTCGAGCTTTCTGCCACCTCCATCGAGGTCGAGGGCACGAGCGCCCCGGATTATCCGCTGCAGAAGAAGCGCGCAACCGTCGAGTTCCTGCGCACCCAGCAGCATCTGCGCCCGCGCACCAACCTGTTCCGCGCCGTGTTCCGCATCCGCTCTGTCGCGGCTGCCGCCATCCACCGCTTCTTCCAGGAGCAGGGCTTTGTCTACGTCAACACCCCCATCATCACCACGAGTGACTGCGAGGGCGCCGGCGAGATGTTCCGCGTGACCACGCTCGACCCCAAAAATCCGCCCCTCACCGAGTCCGGCGAGGTCGACTGGAGCCAGGACTTTTTTGGCAAGCATGCAAGCCTCACCGTGTCCGGCCAGCTCAATGCCGAGAACTTTGCCATGGCCTTTGGCGACGTATACACCTTTGGTCCCACCTTCCGTGCCGAGAACTCCAACACCACGCGCCACGCCGCCGAGTTCTGGATGATCGAGCCCGAGATGGCCTTTGCCGACCTTAACGACTACATGGATAACGCCGAGGCCATGCTCAAGTACGTCCTTAAGGACGTTATGGCCACCTGCCCCGACGAGCTCAATATGCTCAACAAGTTTGTGGACAAGGGTCTGCTCGAGCGCCTGGACCATGTCGCCAACTCCGACTTTGCCCGCGTTACCTACACCGAGGCCGTCGAGATCCTGGAGCAGGCAGTCGCTGCTGGCCACCAGTTTGATTACCCCGTCAGCTGGGGCATCGACCTGCAGACCGAGCACGAGCGCTTCCTGACCGAAGAGCACTTTAAGCGACCGACTTTTGTGACCGACTACCCGGCCGAGATCAAGGCCTTCTACATGCGCATGAACGAGGACGGCAAGACCGTCGCCGCCGCCGACTGCCTGGTTCCCGGTATCGGCGAGATTATCGGCGGCTCCCAGCGCGAGGAGCGCCTGGATCTGCTCGAGGCCCGCATCAAGGACCTGGGCATGAATCCCGAGCAGTACAAGTACTACCTTGACCTGCGCCGCTACGGTTCCTGCAAGCACGCCGGCTACGGTCTGGGCTTCGAGCGCTTGGTCATGTATCTGACCGGCGTGGGCAACATCCGCGACGTCCTACCGCACCCGCGCACCGTGGGCAACGCCGACTTCTAATCGTCGGACGCTAGCTCGCGTCGCCACACGCCAACGCTCATCGTACAAGCGTCTCTCGACATCGGTCGAGAGACGCTTTTTTCAACAGCATCCGTCAAGCTTTTGGCAAGGTTTTGGTCAGTTGAGCAGGGCTGTTGAAAACTCGACCCGCCGTTTGCCGACGACTACCGACCGCCCAGAGCGCCCTGCGCCCCTGGGAAAGCCCCGCGTCCTAGGCTCCATACCGTCGCCACCCAAAACGGAAAGGACGTGGGCACCATGACCGAAGCCGCTGTTGAAACCTACGACACCACGACGAGGGGCGCCGCCTCGATGGCAGCCTATCGCGCCGTTCGCATCCTGCAACTATTAAGCGAAAACACCGGCGAGGACAAGGCCATGCTTTCCGATGAGTTGATCCGGCGCCTCGCCCATCCCGACGACCCCGCCCGCATGCCCATCTCGGCGGCGCGGCGCAGCATCTACACCGCCATCTCCGCGCTTCGCCATGCCGGATACGAAATTGAGTACAAACGCGGCGTGGGCTACAAACTTCTTACCCGCCCGCTCACCGATGAAGAGATCATCCGGCTCCACGGTATGGTCATGCGCAACCGCTCCACGCCTATCGCTATCCGCAAGAGCATGGCGCAGCATTTAGTTGCCATGGCGAGTGCCGACGTTCGCGGCTACCTCGATACACCCGAACCCGTTCCGAGCGCAGGCAGCAAGGCTACCAAGGCAACGCGCGCGCCCATCAAGCGCATCGACACGTGCGAGCTCGTCGAGCAGGCCATCGACCATGGAACCACGGTGAGTTTTGATATTTCGAGCGTCACGGCACGTGGCGAAACCGAAGTAGCACGGATGACACTCCGCCCCTTTGCCATCAGGCAGCGCGATGGCATCTCGTATTTGCTGGGAACGGTCTATGACGCCCGAGGTGCCGATGACACACTGCGCACCGTAGAGATTGGCCGCATGAGAAACGTCACCACACGTCTCCTCGACGGCAAGAAGCTCTTCGCCGCCCTCGACGAGGAGGACGACGCCTCCTCCGCCGCATAAGACCCTCCGCCGCCCATTCGACTACCCGTACCGCCCATCCGATTCTGTATTAAAAAACCCGCCAGGCTGTTGTAAAAATGGACATCAGCGCTACTATAGTTCCACTTGCACTTTGTCCCAGTGCAGTGTTTCCAGCCATTTTTATACTGGGGGTAATGATATGAAGGACATCACCATCAGTCGCAGGAGCCTTCTGGTCTCCGCCGGCCTGCTCGCGCTCGCCCCGCTCGCCGGATGCGGCGGCAACTCTGGTTCCGGCTCTGCTGCCGCCGGTTCCGACTACACCATCGGCGTTCTGCAACTCACCGAGCATTCCGCACTCGATGCCGCCAACGACGGCTTTGTCAAGGCCATCAAGGAGAGCGGCCTTAAGGTCAAGATCGACCAGAAGAACGCCCAGAACGACCAGTCCACGTGTAAGTCCATTGCCGACAAGTTTGTGGGCGACAACGTCAACCTGATTTATGCCATCGCCACGCCCGCCGCGCAGGCTGCCGCCGGCGCCACGGCCGATATCCCCATCGTGGGCTGCGCCATCACCGACTACGCCGCCTCCGGCCTGGTCCAGGACAACGACAAGCCCGGCACCAACGTCACGGGCGCTTCCGACCTCACCCCGGTCGCCGAGCAGCTCGAGAT
>CABQNA010000125.1 GCA_902465425.1 uncultured Collinsella sp. | reverse complement strand
TGGTACTGAATGCCGTGATAGGACATGATGGCAGGGGAGATGCGGCGCGCGATATCGGGATCGGCAAGATCGCCGTTTCCCAAGATGGGCTCGAACTCATGCAAAATGTCGAGACAAGGGGCCAGCAGCTTGTCGCTGACGTTCCACAGAGCTTGTAGACCGCTGTCGCCTTCGGTTCGTTCGATGTCCAAGAGCGCATGGTGCAGCTGGGCGGTCTCGCGCGCAAAGGGCGGAATCCCCTGAACTTCAAAAGCATCTTGTGCCGCGCGCATTTGCTTGGCGGGTGAAACGATGACCTGGAGCATGAATTCTCCTCTGCAAATAAAGAAATTGCGGTGGAATACGGTCTGTTTGGGCTATTGAAAGACCAAATCAATCCGTATTTCACCGCAAGTTATGGGTGGGGTGGATTAGGCGCGCTCGAGGAAGGCCTTGTAGCCGCGATAGGCCTCGTAGATATCGGCCTTGTTGGCGACCTCCCACAGGGCGTGCATGGACAGGACGGCAACGCCGGAGTCGATGACGTTCATGCCGTACTTGGCCATGATGTAGGCGATGGTGCCGCCGCCACCAGCGTTGACGCGGCCGAGCTCGCAGGTCTGGAAGTCCACGCCCGCCTCGTCCATGATGTCGCGGATGAGGGCCACATACTCGGCGTCGGCGTCGTTGGAGCCACCCTTGCCGCGGCTGCCCGTGTACTTGTTGAAGCACAGGCCGCGACCCATAAAGGCTGCGTTCTTGGTTTCGAACTTGCCGGCGTAGCCCGGGTCGAAGCCGGCGGACACGTCAGAGGAGAGCATGCGGCTGTGGGCGAGTGCGCGGCGCAGGGCCAGCGGGCTATCCTCGCCGGCGAGCGTCATGATCTCGGCGACGGTGTTCTCGAAGAAGCGGCTCGTCATGCCGGTGGCACCCACGGAACCGATTTCCTCCTTGTCGACGATGAGCGTGATGCTCGTGCGCTCCACGTTGGTGACGTCGATCTGGGCAAGCATGGAGGGGTAAGCGCAGACGCGGTCGTCGTGGCCATAGCCCAGAATCATGGAGCGGTCGAGGCCCATGTCGCGGGCCGGGCCGGCGGGCACGACCTCGATCTCTGCCTCCTCCTCGACGTCATACTGCTCCTTGAGGATATCCAAGAACATCTGCTTGACGGGCTCCTTGGGGGCGTCCTTGTCGTCCTCATCGAACTTGACGGGACGGCCGCCCACGATCACGTCGAGAATCTCGGCGTCGACGGCGTCCTTGGCGGGCTTGGCCATCTGCTCGCTCGAGAGATGGATCAGCAGGTCGGAGATGGTAAAGACCGGGTCGTCGGCCTTGTCGCCGATATTGATGTCGACGGTGGTGCCGTCCTTTTTGCAGATGACGCCCACGAGTGCGAGCGGGGAGGCCACCCAGTGGTAGCTCTTGACGCCGCCGTAGTAGTGCGTGTCGAGATAAGCCATGTCGCCGGCCTCGAAGGCGGGGTTCTGCTTAAGGTCCAGGCGCGGCGAGTCCACGTGCGCGCCCAGGATGTTAAAGCCCTGCTCGAGCGGGGCGTTGCCCAGGTTGACGAGCATGAGGTCCTTGCCGTGATTGGCGGCGTACACCTTGTCGCCTGCCTTGAGCTCGCGGCCTTCGGCGATCACGGTCTCCAGGTCGACGTATCCCGCCTCCTCGGCCATCTTGATGCCGGTCTTGACGCACAGGCGCTCGGTCTTGTTCTCGCTCAAAAACTGCTTATAGCCGCGGCAAAGCTCCTCGAGCTCCTCGACTTGCTGTGGCGTGTACTTTTTCCATGCGCAGGGACGCTCCATGACGCAGGCTCCTTTCGGATCGATCGTGCTGGTTGATGTACCGTGAGCCATCGTATCACGCGCGGGCTCACGTTGGCGGGGGAGCTTGATGTGCGGTGGCCGCGGGGCGGGGAGCGTGTAAACTGGTGTGAGCAAACCGTGCCCAGCCCAAAGCGAGGTATTCAATATGTCTGACAAGCGCCGCACCTTTGCCGTCATCGACGGCAACTCGCTCATGCACCGCGCCTTCCACGCCGTGCCGCCCACCATGAACGCGCCGGACGGTCGTCCCACCAACGCGATTTTTGGCTTTTTGAATATGTTCCTCAAGATGATTGACGCCTTTAATCCCGACGGCGTTGTTGTGGCGTTTGACAAGGGCAAGCCGCGCGTGCGCATGGAGATGCTGCCGCAGTACAAGGCTCAGCGCCCGCCCATGGACCCCGATCTGCATGCGCAGTTTCCCATGATTAAGGAGCTGCTCGCCGCGCTCAACGTGCCGATTTTGCAGTCCGAGGGCTGGGAAGGCGATGACATCCTGGGCACTATGGCGCGCCTGGGTGAGGAGGCCGGCTGTGACATGCTGCTGGTGACCGGTGATCGCGACATGTATCAGCTTGTTACCGAGCACGTCAACGTGGTCTCGACCCGTAAGGGCCTGTCCGACGTTGCGATTATGACGCCCGAGAGCGTGGATGACCTGTATCACGGCATTACGCCGGCGCTCGTGCCCGACTTTTATGGTCTGAAGGGCGACACGTCCGACAACATCCCCGGCGTGCCGGGCATCGGTCCCAAAAAGGCGAGTGCGCTTATTGCGCAGTACGGTAGCCTGGACGAGGTCATCGCACATGCCGACGAGGTCAAGGGCAAGATGGGCGAGAACCTGCGTGCACACATCGACGATGCGCTGCTGAGCCGCAAGGTCGCAACCATTCGCACCGATGCGCCCGTCGAGCTCGATTTTGAGGCGACGTCATTCCCGGCGTTTTCTGCCGGCGAAGTGTCCGCGGCGCTGGGCACGCTTGGTATCACCGCCATGCAGAACCGTTTCTTGGCGCTGATCGGCGGCGAGGGCGGGGTTGCTGCTGTCTCCAGTGTGTTTGAGATACCTGCGATGGCTCGCGCAGCCGCCGGCGATGCCGACGCGCTTGGTGCCGTTGTGGCTGAGGTCTCCCGCGCGATTGATGCCGGCGAGTGGGTCGCCGCCGTGGTGGACGACGACAAGGAAGAGGGCGCGCTCTTTGGACTGACGCGCACGCTGTGGTTGGCGACGTCCAAGGGCCTGTTCGCGCTCGAGGAGGGCGACAGCTGTGCGGTGGCTGAGGTTGAGGGCTTCAACTTCGTCCACGGCGTGATTGCCGGCGTGCTCGCGCGTCTGTTTATGGAGGGTCGCGTGGCGAGCCCGGATATGAAGGCGCTGTTGCACGAGCTTTCGCCCATCGATTCTTCTGAGCCCGAGCTCATGAATCCGCTCGCTGCCGATTCCACGCGTATCTTCGATACCGTGGTCGCTGCCTACCTGCTGGATTCCGATCGCTCCGAGTTCGATGAGGCATATCTTGCCGATACGTATCTGCAGATGGCGCTGCCTGCGGCGCGCGGTGCAGAGGATGCCGGTGAGGACGCTCCGGCGCCCGCCGCTCGCACGGCGGCCTTGACGCTGGCGCTGGTCGCACCGCTGCGCGACCGCATGGCCCGCGAGAATGCCGCCAACGTGTTCGATGGCATCGAGATGCCGCTCGTTCCGGTGCTTGCCAAGATGGAGCGCGCGGGCATGCTCGTGGACCCCGATCGCCTGCGCAGTCTGTCCGAGGGTCTGGCGACCCAGATCACCGAGGTCGAGCGCAGTATTCGCGACCTGGCGGGTGACGAGACCTTTAATATTGGCAGTCCTATGCAGCTGTCGCACGTGCTCTTTGATGTGATGGGGCTTCCGACCAAGGGTCTCAAGAAGACTAAGCGCGGCTATTATTCGACCAACGCCAAGGTGCTGAGCGACCTTGCCCGCGACCACGAAATCGTGCGTCTGATCTTGGATTGGCGTGAGAAGTCCAAGATCAAGTCCACCTATCTGGACACCCTGGGCCCGCTGCGCCGTGGTGACGGTCGCGTGCACACCACGTACAACCAGACCATCACGGCAACGGGGCGTCTGTCCTCGAGCGACCCGAACCTGCAGAACATCCCGACGCGCTCGGAGCTGGGTCGTACCGTCAAGACGGCGTTTTCGGCAGGCGAGGGAAGCGTCTTTTTGGCGGTGGACTACTCGCAGATCGAGCTGCGTCTGCTGGCGCATCTCTCGGGTGACGAGCACTTGGTGCGCGCCTTTAACGAGGGCGAGGACTTCCACGCCGAGACGGCGGCGCGCGTATTTGGTGTGCCGGTGTCCGAGGTAACGCCCGACTTGCGCAGTCGCGCCAAGGCCGTGAACTTTGGCATCGTTTACGGTCAGCAGGCCTATGGCCTGTCGCAGTCGCTGCATATCTCGATGGCCGAGGCGCGCGACATGATCGACCGCTACTACGAGGCCTACCCAGGCGTGCGCACGTTCCTCGACAACGTGGTGGCGCGTGCCAAGCAGACGGGCTACGCCGAGACCATGTATGGCCGCAGACGCCATATTCCGGAGCTCAAGGCCAAAAACCCGCAACTCCGCGGCTTTGGCGAGCGCACGGCCATGAACCACCCCATGCAGGGAACCGCCGCCGACATCATCAAGATCGCCATGGCCCGCGTAAGCCGCCGCCTGGAAGAAGAAGGCTTTGCCGCCCACATGATCCTGCAGGTACACGACGAACTGGACTTTGAGTGCCCCGTCGATGAAGTCGAGCGCCTAACCACCATGGTCCGCGACGTCATGGAACACGTAGTAGACCTCCGCGTCCCCCTAATCGCCGAAGCCAGCACCGGCATAACCTGGGCCGATGCCAAATAAAGACGCCCCACAACCCCAAAGTAACCAAACAAGAAGGGAGCCCCTCATCAACAAGGAGCTCCCTTCATCCAATTAAATTCAGCCAAAGTATCTAGGCGCCAAGACGCCATCCAGGCGGCAAGCAAGTAACCCAAGGACCTGGCCGGGAGACGCGGATTA
>CABQNA010000124.1 GCA_902465425.1 uncultured Collinsella sp. | reverse complement strand
AACCTTGAGCTCGGGGTCGAGGGCCTTGACGGCGGCCTCAAAACGGACCTGGTCGTTACCCTTGCCGGTGCAGCCGTGGGCGACGTAGGTCGCGCCAAACTCGTGGGCGACCTCAACAAGCTTCTTGGCAAGCAGCGGGCGAGACAGGGCGGAGAGCAGCGGATACTTGTTCTCGTACATGGAGTTTGCGGCGATGGCTTTGGTCAGGAACTCATCGGAGAACTCGTCGCGCAGGTCGAGCACCTGGCAATCGAGAACGCCCAGGTCGAGGGCCTTCTGCTTCTTGGCGTCCAGGCCGGTCTCCTCCTGGCCCACATTGCCGCAGACACAAACGACATCGAGATTCTTCTCGTCCTGGAGCCACTTGACACATACGGATGTATCAAGACCACCGGAATATGCGAGAACGACTTTTTCCTTGCTCATGGCTGTTTCCTTTCGCCCTTGGTAGCTAGTTAGAACATCGGTCAGTTGCAAGTCATTTCAAGGTCATATACCGTGCAATATCAGGTTAAATAGCAAAAATCAGCACATACATGCCCTAGAAACATGCAGCAATGTCGCGCTAAAACCCAACGACCTCAAAATGACTCTGTTGAGGCAATTCGCCCCATGCGGACAGAGACGATTGTTATCGTCGTCGGGAAATTGCGCGCTGGCGTCGGATGGCATTGTCTGCAGTGGTGATGATCGTTACGAACTGCATCTGCCTCTCCTTTCACCTATCGCCGGGCGCAATTCTAATATCGTAAACGGTACCTTTTCCTCGGTAAGCGGTTGTTTTTCCGTCTCCGTTTTCGATGGTCGCTATATTACGCTAAAGTGCCCGCAGCACAAGCGACAAATTCAAATTTCTGAAAAGTTTTTTCATTACTTTGTGAAGCGTGGTGCAAATACGCTCCGTTCCTGCGAAAATACGCCCGACTACGAATTGATGGTTATAACGTCTGAAACAATCTCGAAACGAAAGGCTCGCTTTTATGCAAACTTACGAATCGGACGCCAATATCGGAAACATTAAGATTCTCGCCGTCGACATGGACAAGACGCTGCTGACCGACGAGCGCGTGCTGCCCCAGGGTCTTGATGAGCGCCTGGACAAGCTCGCCGACGCCGACATCGTATTCTGCCCCGCCAGCGGACGTCCCGCCCCCAAGCTCGAGGAGATGTTCGAGGGCGTCAAGAACCGCCTCGCCTTTTGTCCCGACAACGGAGCGTGCGTGATCTATCGCGGCAGCTATATCTATAAGAGCACTATTGACGTGGAGCTGTATCAGCAGGTCTTGAGCCGTGCCTCGGAGGATCCGCGCGCTGTCCCCGTCCTTTGCTGCTTCGACGAGTTCTACGTGCTTGCCCGCGACCATCAATACCACGACGAGATCAGCGTCTACTACAACACAATCAACTACGTAGACAGCTTTGAGGGCATTGATTTCGAATCCAACAAGATTTCGGTCTTCTTCCCCGGCTACGACGCCGAGCCCGCTTTCCGCGAGACCTATAGCCCCGAGTTCTCGGACAAACTCTACGTCACCAACGCTGGGCGCGAGTGGATCGACTTTATGAACCTGGGCGTCGACAAGGGCGCCGGCGTCGCTCACCTGTGCGAGCACCTGGGCATCGATATTGCCGATGCTGCCGCCGTGGGCGACACCTACAACGACATCCCCATGCTGGAGCGCGTCGGTCACAGCTTTATCGTGGACAATGCCGAAGAGCACATGAACGCGCATGCCAAGTGGCGCATTCCGAGCAACAACGACGGGGGCGTACTGACGCTCATCGACGCCATCTTGGCGGCTCGTTAACGTAGCTCGTCGGACCTGGCCGGGAGGCGCGGATTAGTTTTTCGTTCGGTCAGGTCCTGGGCTCGCACGAAGAGCACATTAAGTGCTCTTCGGCTCGTGCGGAACTCGCGACAAACATAACCAAGCCCCACCGGGCAACCTACCAACCAAGTCTTTTCAGCCCAGGCCCCTGTGTACCGCGCGTCTAAGATCTTCAAATTCAGGCACCCTGACAATCGATTCTTATAGCAGAGGCCCCTTGGCCTTTAGTTTGATACAAGTTCCGTGCGAGCAGGACTGTTCGCAGTATCAAACTAAAGGCCAAGGGGCCCAGTCAACCTATCAGCAGCGATTACTCAGCAGCTAGTTGAATTTAAAGATCTTTGAGGCAAGACGGTATAGGCCGAGTGTGGTTTTGTCTCCGGCCCGTCCGCGCAGATTGGTGAAGAACCCGACCACGCCGTAGCGGGCACGACGATACATGCGCTCGTCGTAGGCCTTCAAATCATTCCACAGCGTCTTTAGGCGCTCGTCGGCGCAATCCTCGTCGGAAAGCTTGGTGAGCACCGAGCAGATCGCCATCATCATGGTGAAGTAGCCCATCATGTACGAACGCAGGCGCGACGACTCGACATCGCTGTGCAGGTGGTACGACTCCATCATGATACGCGTAACACGGAACTGTTGGTCCAGACGCTTGACCATCGTTGCCTCGTTGACGCTCTGGCCTTCGCGACCGATAAAGTAGCGGTAGAGGTCGATGTCGGCGTAGTACATGGTCTTGCAACGCGGCAGCGGCACGTAGGCGTAGATGTTGTCCACATAGAACGTGTGCGGCGGCATGGGAAGGTTGGACTCGCGCAGCACATCTGTGCGATAGCACAGGCTGTGCATAAGTAGGTTCTGGTCCAGGCGGAAATGACCGATCTGATCCCAGGAAAAGATCTTCTTGCGCGGCAGGGCAAATTTGTAGCCAATATCGGTATGCGTTCCCTCGTAAACCTTCTCGTACACGTAGTTCGAGATAAACAGGTCAACGCGCTGGTCGCGCTCCTCAAAGCCACGCAGAATCGACAGCATGGTCGAAAGGGCAGCGCCGTCAAGCCAATCGTCCGAGTCGACAACCTTGTAGTAGGTGCCCTGCGCCTCGCGCAAACCCGAAAGGACGGCAATACCGTGACCGCCATTCTCCTGGTGCACCGCGCGGATGATTCCAGGATAACGGGCCTCCCACTCGTCGGCCTTGGCGGCCGTCTCGTCCTTGGAGCCGTCGTCCACCACGATAATCTCGATATCGGTGGCGTAATTGCTCCCCTCCAAGATGGAGGTGATGCAATGGTCCATGTCCTTGGCGGCGTTATACGAGGGAATACCGAATGTTATGACTTTATGCATGGCAGGCGATAATCTCATCCGAAAGATCGAGGGCGGAATTGGTCACGGCGTCCATATCGTAGTAACGATACTCGGCCAGACGACCCACCGGGTGGAAGTTCGTCAGGTTCTGGACGCGCTCAAGATAGCGCTCATAGAGCTCACGGTTCTCGGGCTCAAGAATGGCGTAGTACGGCGTCTCGCCCGAGCCGGGCGTATAGGCCTTGGAGTACTCTTTCATGATGGTGGTCTTGCCGGGCAGGACCTGACCGGTCATGTTCTTGAACTCGGTGATACGCGTGTAGTCCTCGCTCGTGGTGTAGTTGACGGTGCCCACGGGCTGGAACTGGTCCATATCGAGCGTCTCGAACTTCATATCGAGCGTGCGGTACGGCAACGCACCCAAGTCGAGGTTGAACAGCTCATCGAGAGGACCGGTATAGACAATCTCGCCGCCGTAGACCTTGCCATCGATCTTGACGGTGGTCTCGTCGATCTCAAAGAGATCGCGGGCGTCCACGTCGCAGAACACGTCGATCAGGTCGTGGTCGAGCATGTGCTCAAAGAGCGCCGTGTAGCCCTCCTGCGGCATGCCCTGGAAGGGAGCTTGCGGGAAGTAGCGGTCATCATCGCCCACAAAGACGGGAACGCGGCCGGTGATCGAGGGGTCGATCTGATCGGGCGTCTGGCCCCACTGCTTCATGGTGTAATGCAAAAAGACGTTCTCGTAGACGTAATCGGCGACCTCGGCCAAGTCGGGGTCGTTCTTCTTACGCAGCTCCATAATGGGCACCTTGACATCCTTGCCAAAGGTCTCCACGAGCTTCTGATACAGCTCCTCGCCGCGCTCGTCACCAAAGGCGAGCTTGAGACTCGCATGGTTGAAGGGCACGGGCATAAGGGTACCGTTGATGTTGGCGAGCACCTTGTGCTGATAATCCGTCCACTTGGTAAAGCGCGACAGGAAATTGTGCACGCGCTCGTTAAAGGTGTGATAGATATGCGGACCGTACTCGTGGATCAGGATTCCGGCCTCGTCAGTGCAGTCATAGGCATTGCCCGCAATGTGGCTACGGCGCTCCAAAACGGCAACACGATAGCCGATGGTCTCGGCAAGACGGCGGGCGCAAACGGCACCGGCATATCCGGCACCGACGACAATCATGTCGTACGCGCCGGCGTTAAAGCCTTCAGGCAGGCCTGAGGTAATCTGCATCGATACTCCTTGTCAAAAGCCACGGGCTCGTTAGCTGGGCTTTTCTCGAACATTCTTCGAGACATATTTATCAGAGCGATTATAGCGCTAATGCGTCCTATAATGAGCTTGCCACACAAGGAAAGCTCAAGCACCGCGGCGTACATAATTGAAAGGTAAACCCGCTAGCAGCGGGTTTATTCGTGAACAGCCGGGCGCCTGGAGCTTAGCGAAACGCTTGTAAGGAGTAACATGAGCGATTTCCTTAACCGTATGAAGTCTGCCGCCAAGGCCGACCTTAAAACGATCGTCCTGCCCGAGGGCGAGGATCCGCGCACCATCGTCGCGGCCACCAAGATCATCGAGGAGGGCCTGGCAAAGATCGTCATCCTGGGCAACCCCGACGAGATCAACGTTCCCGGCGCTACCGTCATCGACCCGCGCAATGCCGAGAAGCACGAGGAGTACGCGCAGAAGTTTGCCGAGCTCCGCGCCAAGAAGGGCGTTACCATCGAGCAGGCTCGCGC
>CABQNA010000123.1 GCA_902465425.1 uncultured Collinsella sp. | reverse complement strand
GCCTCGACGTCCAAGATCACCTTCCCGGGCGCCGGCATCGGCTTTATCGGTGCGAGCCCCGCGGTCATCGCCGAGTTCTCCAAGTGCCTGAAGGCCGGCCTCATCAGCGCCGACAAGCTCAACCAGCTGCGTCACGTGCGTTTCCTTCCCACCATCGAGGCAGTCAAGGAGCACATGAAAAAGCATGCCGAGTTCCTGCGTCCGCGCTTTGAGGCCGTCGAGCGCAAGCTCACCGAGGGCTTGGGCGATACGGGCTGTGCCACCTGGACGCACCCCCGCGGCGGCTACTTTGTAAGCTTCGATGGTCCCGAGGGCTCGGCCCAAAAGGTCGCCGCGCTCTGCGCCGACCTGGGCGTCAAGCTCACGCCGGCCGGTGCTACCTGGCCCTATGGCAAGGACCCGCGCGACACCAACATTCGCATCGCGCCGAGCTATCCCACGGTCGAGGACCTGGAGGCCGCGCTCGATGTGCTGGTGCTGGCCGTTAAGCTTGTCGCTGCCGAGCTTGCGCGTGCCGAGCGCGCCTAACGCGCGGCTTCCCGTACTATCCGCACTTTCGATACGTAAAGGAGCGTATACATGGATTTGGGTATTTCCACCAACCCCACGCCAGAGCTCTACACCATTAAGGTAACCGGCGAGATCGATATCTCTAACGCCGATAGCCTGCGCAATGCCATCGACCTGGCGCTCGAGCAGCCCACTGAGGCCGTTGAGCTCGATTTTGCCCAGGTGAGCTACATCGACTCGACGGGCATTGGCGTGCTCGTGGGCGCCGCGCACCACGCGGTCGACCACGGCAAGTGCTTTAGCTGCATCAATGTGCAGCCCCCGGTGATGCGCGTGGTTCAGCTGTTGGGTGTCGACCAGGAGATTTCGATCACTGCTGCATAATCTTCGCCCCCAAAAGGGCGTGCCGTTTGGCATATGTTTGTGATGCGCTCGGACGTTTTGGCGTCCGGGCGCTATACTTGACCGAATGAATAGACGAGTTCCGGCCGAATGGCGCGGTGCGGGCTCGACTCACATCGAGCCTTGGAGGTATGTGTGTTTGGTATTGGAGAGGGTGAGCTCGCGATCATCGTGGTCTTCGGCTTTTTGCTGTTTGGCCCGGATAAGCTCCCGCAGATGGGCCGCACGATCGGCCGTGCCATCCGTCAGTTCCGCGAGACGCAGGAAAAGATGACGGCCGTTGTTCAGTCCGAGATTATCGATCCGGTGAGCGAGGCCGCGTCGGCCCCGGTCAAGCCCAAGAAGGCTGCTGCGACCGACGACGATTCCGATGCGGACGAGGATGCCGCCGAGACGGCAGCGCCCGCCAAGAAGGAGACCTTTGCCGAGCGTCGCGCCCGTCTTGCTGCCGAGAAGGCCGCAAGCGAGAGTGCCGCTGAGGGAGAAGGTGCTGCCGAGGAGGCTGAAGCCGAGGGTCCCGACGCCGGGTCTGCCGATGCCGCCGTCGAGCCCGAGCCTGCTGCAGAGCCGGAGCCCGAGCCCGAGGCGGCAGAGCCCACGACGGCCGACCTCTATGCCCGTCGTCCCCGCAAGCGCAAGGCCGTCGTCGACCAGCTTGCCCGCGAGCTCGAGGCCGAGGACGATGCCGCTGCCGATGCCCCGAAGGGAGACGATGAGTAATGCCTATCGGACCTGCGCGTATGCCGCTCTTCGATCACCTGGGAGAGCTCCGTCGCCGCCTGACCATCGTGGTCGTCTCGGTGTTTGCCGCAGCCATCGTGCTGTATTTCGCCACGCCCGTGGTGCTCGACATCCTGGAAGATCCCATCCGCTCCTTTGTGCCGGATGGTAAGTTCTACATCACCACCACGCTCGGCGGCTTTGGCCTGCGCTTCTCGCTGGCCATCAAGATGGCCGTGGTCATGTGCACGCCCATGATCATCTGGCAGATTCTGGCGTTTTTCCTGCCGGCGCTTCGCCCCAACGAGCGCAAGTGGGTCGTGCCCACGGTGCTCGCCTCGACGGTGCTGTTCTTCCTGGGCGCAATCTTTTGCTACTTCATCATCATCCCTGCGGGCTTTGAGTGGCTCATCGGCGAAACCTCGGCCGTCGCCACGGCGCTGCCCGATCTGGAGAACTACGTCAACATGGAGCTGCTCTTTATGATTGGCTTTGGTGTGGCGTTTGAGCTGCCGCTCATCATCTTTTACCTGTCCGTCTTCCATATCGTGTCCTACGCGGCCTTCCGCAGCGCCTGGCGTTACGTATACGTTGGCCTGCTTGTGGGCTCGGCTGTGATTACGCCCGACGGCTCGCCCGTTACGCTGGGCCTCATGTATGGCGCCCTGCTCTCGCTCTACGAGATTTCGCTCGCCATCGCCCGTGTGGTCATTACCGCGCGCGAGGGCAAGGAGGGCTTGTTCGTGAGTCGTCTGGACCTGTTCTCGGACGATGAGGACGACGAGGAGTAAATCGGTATGCACGAGGTTGGCATTGTCAACGGCATACTCGATACAGTGATTCGTGCGGCGCGTGGGGCGGGGGCCTCGCGCGCCGTTTTGGTAACGCTGCGTATCGGGGATATGACCGAGGTCGTGCGCGAGGCGCTTGACTTTGCGTGGGAGACGTTTCGTGACGAGGACCCGCTCACGCAAGGTTGCGAGCTTGCGGTAGAGGAGGTCCATCCGCAAAGCGAGTGTCTGGACTGCGGTGAGGTTTTCGATCATGATCGCTTCCACTGCCGCTGCCCCCAGTGCGGCGGCGCCAATGTGCGCCTACTGCACGGCCGCGAGCTCGACATCGCAAGTATCGAAATCGAGACCCCCGACGATTAGCCCATCAGCCATCTGGGGACGGGGTATAAAGGGGCAGAAGTAAGGAGTGCCGAATATGGCCGAGAAAACGATTGATATCGCGTCGCCGATTCTGTCGCGCAACGAGCGCCTGGCAGATCAGCTGCGTCAGCGATTTAATGAGACAAACACCTATGTGATCAATGTGCTGTCGAGCCCAGGTTCGGGCAAGACCACCACGATCCTGGGCACCAACGAGCGCCTGCGCGACAAGGCTGGCCTGCGCTGTGCCGTCATTGAGGGCGATATCGCCTCGGATGTCGACGCCATCACCATGAAGGAAGCCGGTATGCCCGCCATCCAGATCAACACGGGCGGCCTGTGCCACCTCGAGGGCAACATGATCATGGAGGCTGTCGATGCGTTCGACCAGGCCGTCGGTCTGGAGAACATCGACGTCATCTTTATCGAAAACGTGGGCAACTTGGTCTGCCCGGTCGACTTTGACCTGGGTGAGAACCTGTCCATCATGATTCTCTCGGTGCCCGAGGGCGACGACAAGCCCATCAAGTACCCGGGCATCTTCCAGCACGCCGGCGCGCAGCTGCTCAATAAGGTCGACGTGGCCCCGGCTTTCGATTTTGACATGGATAGGTATACTAAGACACTCGATGACCTCAATCCGCAGGCGCCGCGGTTTGCCGTGAGCGCGCGCAAGGGCGAGGGCATGGATGCCTGGTGCGATTGGCTCATCGGGCAGATCGAGCAAGCAAGGGCGTAAATCGGCCGCCATACGGGCGGGCGTAGCCGCAGAGACACGAGATAGGAGCCTCTTTTGAAGCTCATCATCGCCGAGAAAAACGACGCTGCGCGTCAGATCGCCGAGCGTCTGTCCACGGGCAAACCCAAAAAGGATAAGGTGTACAACACCGCCATCTACCGTTTTGAGTGGAAGGGCGAGGAGTGCGTGACCATCGGCCTGGCCGGTCACATCCTTGCGCCCGATTTTTGCGACAGCGTACTGTTCGATAAAAAGCTGGGCTGGTATTCGGTTACTGAGGACGGCGAGATGCTGCCGGCCGACATGCCCGATGGCCTGGCTCGTCCGCCTTACGACACCAAGCGTAAGCCGTTCCTTGCCGACGGCATCTCCATCAAGGGCTGGAAGCTCGAGAGTCTGCCGTATCTCACCTGGGCACCCGTCATTAAGCTGCCGGCCGAGAAGGAGCTCATCCGCTCGCTCAAGAACCTCGCCAAAAAGTCCGACAGCGTCATCATCGCTACGGACTTCGATCGCGAGGGCGAGCTGATCGGTTCGGACGCCCTTAACAAGGTGCGCGAGGTTGCGCCGGACTTGCCGGTTGCCCGCGCCCAGTATTCTTCGTTTACCAAGGCCGAGATCACGCAGGCCTTCGATAACCTTGTCTCGCTCGACCAGAACCTGGCCGACGCAGGCGAGAGCCGCCAGCACATCGACCTCATTTGGGGTGCGGTGCTCACGCGCTACCTGACGCTCGCCAAGTTTGGCGGCTTTGGCAACGTGCGTTCCGCCGGCCGCGTGCAGACGCCGACGCTTGCCCTGGTGGTCGAGCGCGAGCGCGAGCGCATGGCGTTTGTGCCCGAGGACTATTGGCAGATCCGCGGCATGGGCGCCGCACAGGGTGCTGCCGAGGACGATCGCTTTAAGATTGCTCACAAGACGGCGCGTTTTACCGACAAAGATGCTGCCGAGACGGCGTACGGCCATGTCGACGGCGTTGCGACGGCAACCGTCGCCGCGGTGACCAAGCGCTCGCGCAAGCAGCAGCCGCCCACGCCGTTTGCGACTACCTCGCTGCAGGCAGCCGCTGCAGCCGAGGGCATCTCGCCTGCGCGCACCATGCGCATCGCCGAGTCCCTCTACATGGCGGGCCTTATCAGCTACCCGCGTGTCGACAACACCGTGTACCCCGCGACGCTCGATCTGGGCGCCGTGGTGAGCGACCTGGCAAAGATTAACCCGGCGCTGGCGCCCGTATGCAAAAAGGTGCTCGCCGGTCCCATGAAGCCCACACGCGGCAAAGTCGAGACCACCGACCACCCGCCTATCTACCCCACGGGCGAGGGCGATCCGACCACGCTCGATGGCGGCCAGCGCAAGCTCTACGACCTCATCGCTCGTCGCTTCCTGGCAACGCTTATGGGTCCCGCGACCATCGAGAACAC
>CABQNA010000122.1 GCA_902465425.1 uncultured Collinsella sp. | reverse complement strand
TTCCTGCCGTGCTGCCGTTCAACCTCATCAAGACCGTGCTCAACTCGGTGTTGACGCTGGCGGTGTATAAAGCAGTCTCCAACCTCATCACGCCTAAAAAGGACCAGGTCAAAGGCCGCGCATGATTGAGTGTCGGGGCGTTTCCTTTAGTTATGACGGTGCCGCACCGGCGCTCGACGGCGTCGATCTGAACATCGAGGACGGGGAGTTTTTCTGCATCCTCGGTGGCAATGGGTCGGGCAAGTCGACGTTTGCCAAGCATCTGAATGCGCTGTTGCAGCCCGATGCGGGCACGGTACGCATCAACGGCATGGATGCGTCCGACCCCGAGCTGGTCTACGACATTCGTTCGACCGCGGGCATGGTATTCCAGAATCCCGACGACCAGCTGGTGGCAACGCTTGTCGAAGATGACATTGCATTTGGTCCCGAAAACCTAGGCGTGCCATCGGCGCAAATTGCGCAGCGCGTACGCGAGGCGCTGAAAGGCGTGGGCCTGGTGGGCTTTGAGCACCACGAGACCCATGCGCTTTCGGGCGGCCAAAAGCAGCGCGTGGCGCTTGCCGGCGTGCTTGCCATGGAACCGCGCGTGCTCATTTTGGATGAGGCTTCCTCGATGCTTGATCCGCGTGGGCGCAAGGGCCTCATGAAGGCTTGCCGCGCGTTGCACGATCGCGGCATGACCATCGTGATGATTACGCACTTTATGGAAGAGGCCGCTGAGGCCGATCGTGTCGCGGTGTTTCGGGCGGGGCGCGTTGCCATGCTCGGTACGCCCGAGGAAATCTTGACGCGAGCGGACGAACTTGCGCAGCTCAACCTGGATATGCCGGCGTCGTGCTGCTTAGGTAGGACACTTCGTGCGAAGGGCGTGCCCGTTTGCGCGCAGGTACGTGAGGCGGATATGGTCGCCGAGATTGCGCAGACTTATGCCGAGCGAAGTGGGGCAGACATCGCGGGGCAGTCTTCCGTATCCCAGTTGGAAATCGCTGACGGCACTGTTCCGGTAGACAACGAGGGCAACGCGTCGGAGCCCGTCATAGAGCTATCCCATGTTTCGTACAGTTATTCGCTCAGTCCGCGCGAGCGCCGCCGCTGGCATAAGCGCTCGGCCACTGCGGGCAAATCGAGCAAACAGGCTCTCTGGGGAAACGACCCAAGCAGCCCGTGGGCGCTGCGCGATGTATCGCTGACGGTGCGTCGCGGCGAGTTCCTGGGCTTGGCAGGTCATACCGGTTCGGGTAAGTCGACGCTGGTCCGGCATCTCAACGGTTTGATTCGCCCCCAGGAGGGATCCGTTCGCGCGCTGGGGCTCGATCTGTCAAACAAGAAAGACGCCGCCGCGGTTAAGGCCAAGGTCGGCGTGGTGTTTCAATATCCTGAGCGTCAGCTGTTTGCCGAAACCGTGGCGCAGGACGTGGCGTTTGGTCCGCATAACCTTGGCTTGCCGCAAGATGAAGTCGACCGTCGTGTCGAGTCATCGCTCTCGCGCGTGGGCCTCGACCTTTCCACGGTCGGCGACAAGAGTCCCTTTGAGCTTTCGGGCGGCCAGCAACGGCGTGTGGCATTCGCCGGCGTGCTCGCCATGGAGCCCGAAGTCCTGGTGCTCGATGAACCCATGGCGGGGCTCGATCCGGCTGCGCGCAGGGATTTCCTAGGACTTATCGATCGACTTCACCGCGATGGCCTGACCGTTGTCATGGTTTCGCATAGTATGGATGACCTGGCCAATTGCTGCGACCGTATCGTCGTAATGAACGAAGGTGCGGTGTTTGCCGAGGGAACCCCCGTGCAGGTGTTTGCGCATGCCGATGAGCTCAAGTCGATCGGCTTGGGCGTACCTGCTGCTCAGCGCATGGCGTTGGCGCTCGCGGAAGCGGGCGTGCCGCTGCGTCGCGGCGGGCTCTATACGGTTGAGTCGTTGGCCGACGAGTTGGTAGATTTGCTGATCGGTCGCTCGGACGGTCCTTCTAACGTCGCGGACATTGCTAAATCCAAGACGGTCTCGCGAGAGGAGGGCTGCTGATGGAGGCGTTTTCGTTTGGCAGTTACTATCCCGGCGATAGTGCAATCCACCGCCTGGACCCGCGAACCAAGTTGCTCTTGGGCTTTGTGTTTCTGATCACGACGCTCGCGGTCAGCAGCTTCCGCGGACTGGCCCCGGTCGCAATTTTCGTTGTCCTGCTCTATACCGTGTCCCGGGTGCCGTTGCGCCGGGTCCTATCATCGATGGCGCCGCTGCTGGCAATCGTCGTCGTGGTCGCGGTACTCAACTTGTTTACCGATCAGAGTGGGCGCATCCTGTGGCAGCTCGGCTTTCTGCAGATAAGCGAGGGCTCACTGCGTTCTGCCGCCTTTATGGCGTGCCGCCTGACGTTGATGATGGCCGGCATGAGCGCCATTACACTCACCACGCCGACGCTCGACCTCACCGCGGGCTTTGAGCGCCTGCTCGCGCCGTTTGCGCGTGTGGGACTTCCTGCGCACGAGCTCGGCATGATCATGGGTATCGCGCTACGCTTTATGCCGCAGTTTGCCACTGAGATGAAGCAGACGGCCGATGCACAGGCAAGCCGCGGCGCGCGCGTGACGGGCGGTCCGCTCGGCGGCGTGCGTATGCTCGGCAGTGTGGCGATGCACGCTGCTATCACGGCGAGCAGGGCCGCACGCGCCTGCATGCGCTTGCATTTGGCCGCGGCGATGCGTTGGCGGCGGTGGTGACGGCGTTGCTGCTCATCTGCGTCATCGTCATCAATCTTCAACTTGTTTAGGCGCGATTCGGGCGCAAGAAAGGGGTCCCTATGACCGACAACGACCGCACGGCTCAGCTTGAGCGCGCCTGTTCGTATCTCAGGCGCATTCCGGCGTGGTATCTGGCCACGACCGATGCAAGTGACGGGCATCAGCCTCGCGTGAGGCCGTTTTCGTTTGCCATGGTCGATGACGGTAAGTTGTGGTTTTGCACGTCGCGCGACAAGGACGTGTGGGCGGAGCTGAGTGCGAATCCCAATTTTGAGGTATCGGGCTGGAAGCCGGGGGAATGTTGGATCGTATTGACCGGCGAAGCCGCACTTGAGGACGACGCAGTTGCGAGCGACAAGGTGCGTCAAGCGGGTTTTAAGCACATGGTGGGCATTGGCGAGGAACACGAGAGTGCCAACGACGGCCGCCTTGCTTTCTTTTCGGTCCGCAACATTGCCGCGCGCTTTTGTGATATCGACGGCAGCGAGGAGCGCCTGGAGCTCTAACAAGCACAAACCAGGCTCCCAAACTAGCTAGTACAGGAGGAAACGTGGACGGATTGAATACGGTTTTGGAGTATTTGACGTCGGTGCCGGCGTGGTATCTGGCGACAAGCGTGGACGGGCAGCCACATGTGCGTCCGTTCTCGTTTGCACAGATTCAGGACGGCAAGCTGTGGTTTGTGACGGCGCGCACCAAAGATGTGTGGCAAGAGCTTCTGCAAAACCAGCGCTTTGAGGCCACGAGTTGGTGGCCGGGCCATGGTTGGTTGATCCTGCGCGGGCGTGCGGGGCTGGAAGACCGGGCTTCGAGTGAAATGCGCGAGGCCGGTTGGAAGCATCTTGAGCGCTTGAGCGAGCACTATGAGGGGCCTAACGACCCCACGCTCGTCTTCTTTAGCGTTGAGGATCCCGAGGCTTTTATCTGCAATCACGACGAATGGGTGCCGGTCGAGCTCTAACCAGCTGGCTCATCCTAACAACTTGGTTTTCCCCGTATTGCCCGGCGCCGTTAGGAGCGCCGGTCAATACGGGGCCCGCTCCATTTGTCAATTCCTTCAAGCGAATGTGTCGGGAATGTTTCAATGCATGAATATGTAAACCATTTACGTGTTAATGCATCTTTTGGTGCTAAAGTTTCAACCCACTTCATAACGACCGCTGCGAAATGCGCATCGGTGCATAAATCGCAGACAAGGAGTCTGATATGTCTTTGAAGGTTGGAATCGTCGGCGCGGCTGGATATGCCGGAGCCGAGCTCATTCGCCTCGTGCTCGGCCATCCCGAGTTTGAACTTGTTGCCATTACGTCCAACGCCGATGCCGGCCAGCCGCTGTCCGCGGTGTATCCGAGCTTTGCTGGTGTGAGCGACCTGGTTTTCACCACGCATGACGCGCCCGAGCTTAAATCCTGCGACGCCGTCTTCTTGGCCGTGCCGCATACCGCGGCCATGGCGCAGGTGCCCGCCCTGCTTGCATCGGGCGTCTCCTGCTTTGATCTTTCGGCCGATTACCGTCTGAGCGACGCGTCTGTCTTTGAGACATGGTATGCCGCCGAGCATACGAGCCCCGAGTTGCTCAAGACACGTGCCTTCGGTCTGCCAGAGCTGTTCTGCCAGGACTTAGAGACCGCTGTTTCCAGCCATGCTGCTGGCAGGCCCGTGTTGGTCGCCTGCGCCGGCTGCTATCCCACCGCAACGAGCCTTGCTGCCGCTCCTGCCGTGCGTGCGGGCTGGGTGGCCGAGAACGGCCCCGTGATTGTCGATGCCATCAGCGGTGTGACGGGTGCCGGCAAGTCCTGCAACGCTCGTACGCATTTTTGCAGCGCCGACGAGAACTTGGAGGCCTACGGCGTGGGTAAGCATCGCCACACGCCCGAGATTGAGCAAATCCTTGGCCTGACCGATCGCGTCGTCTTTACCCCGCACCTGGCACCGCTCAAGCGTGGTCTGCTCTCCACGGTGACGATGCCGCTCGCGCCGCAGGCCATCGACTCCTTGGCTCTTGAGGACGTTGTCGACTATTACAAGCAGTTCTATGCCGGTCGCACCTTTGTGCGCGTGCTCGATGCCGGCCAGCAGCCCAAGACGGCTTCGGTCGTCGGCACCAACGCCGCCCAGATTGGCCTCGCGCTCAACAAGCGCGCGGGCGTGCTGGTGGCGACGGGCGCCATCGACAATCTATGCAAGGGCGCTGCAGGCCAAGCAGTCCAGTGCGCCAATATCGTC
>CABQNA010000121.1 GCA_902465425.1 uncultured Collinsella sp. | reverse complement strand
AGCAGAAGGCTGCTGACCCGTCCGTTGAACAGGTTGGGCCGAACGAGAGAAGGACTGCGCCGGGCGCGTGGCAGGCTGTGCTGGGCGCTGCGTCGGCTGTGCCGGACGCTGGCCAGGCTGGGCAGGGCGCGACGCCGGCTGCTGCGTACGATTCGGCTGGCGCGGATCGGAAACACTAGGCATGCTGGACCTCCTCGTTTTTACGATCGAGCCACGTCTGCAAAAACAGGCTGGCGGCAATCATGTCGATCTTGCCCCTCATCTGCTTTTCGTTGAGGCCCTGCTCGCGCAGGATACGCTTGGCCTCTTGCGAGGACAGACGCTCGTCCTCAAACTCCAGCGGAAGATCGAGCTCGTCGGCAATCTTTTGCGCCACGGCGGCAACGCGCTCGGCCTGGGGGCCGGGCTCACCGGCCATGGTCAGGGGACGTCCGCTTACCAGGATATCGGGTTCATAGTCCTCAACCAGGTAGCGGAACGTCTTGGCCATACCGGTGACCTCGGCAGCCGGAAGCACCTTGACAGGCATCGCCATCTTGCCATCACGGCTCGAGACGGCGATGCCAATCCTGGTCTCCCCTATGTCCAGCGCGAGCGCAACCACAGCGACTTCTTAGATTCTTAGGCGCCGAGCGCGGTCTTGGCGGCCGCGAGGGCATCGGCGATGCCGGCAGCATTCTTGCCACCGGCCTGGGCCATGTTGGGACGGCCACCACCGCGACCGTCAACCAGGCCCGCGATCTGCTTGATCACGTTACCGGCGTGGAACCCGGCCTTGACGGCGTCATCGGAGCCGGCAGCGAGCAGGGCCGGGGTGCCCTTCTCAGTCACGCTGGCGATGACACAAGCGACAGGGCCGGCGACCTTCTGGTGCACGGTATCCCATACGTTGCGCAGGTCGGCAGCCTCAAGGCCCTGGAGCTCAGCGACGACGAGCTTGTAGCCATTCAGCTCGACAGCACCCTCGATGGCGCTGGAAATGGCGTCGGAGGAACCACCGGTCAGAGCCTTTATGAGCTTGTTGGACGTCTCGCGCAGCTCGGCCTGCAGGTTCTCCACACGGGCGGGAACCTCGTCGACGCGGCACTTGAGCGCAGCGGCGGCGGCGTCAACGAGCGCCAAGCGGTCGGCCATGTAGTCGAGGGCGCCCTTAGAGGTCACGGCCTCGATACGGCGGACATTGGAGCCTGTGGAGGACTCGGAAATGATCTTGAACAGGCCGATCTCCGCGGTGTTGGCAGCGTGCGTGCCACCGCAGAGCTCGCGAGAGAACGGCTGGTCCTCGGCACCCACGGAAACGACGCGGACGACGTCGCCGTACTTCTCGCCAAACAGGGCGACAGCACCGGCAGCCTTGGCCTCATCGATGCCCATAACGCGGGTCACAACCGGCTTGGAAGCGAAGATCTGCTTGTTGACCAGGTCCTCGACAGCCTTGAGCTGCTCGGAGGACAGGGCCTCGAAGTGCGTGAAGTCAAAACGCAGGTGCTCGGGCGTCACCAGCGAGCCGGCCTGGGAGACATGCTCGCCCAGGACCTGCTTAAGCGCAGCGTCGAGCAGGTGGGTGGCAGTGTGGTTGCGGCGCAGGAAGCCGCGGCGCTCGGCGTCGAGCGCGGCGGTAACAGCGGCACCGACAGTCAGCGTGCCATCGGCAACGTGCGCGACGTGAGCATACAGGCCGTTGTGGTTCTTGGTGTCGGCAACGGTCAGAACAACGCCCTCAGCGGAAAGCTTGCCGGCATCGCCCTGCTGACCACCCATCTCGGCATAGAACGGGGTGCGGTCGAGCACGACCTCGACGTCCTCGCCCGCGGCTGCGGACTCGACGGACTCGCCGTTGCGCACGATGGCGACAACCTTGGCGCCCTCGATCACATCGTTGTCATAGCCGTCGAACTCGGTCGCTGCGACCTTGTCGGAAAGCTCGACCCACACGTCGTTAAAGCTGCCCCAAGCGTCGCCCTTGGCATTGGCGCGGGCGCGGGCCTTCTGGTCCTCCATGCAAGCGGTAAAGCCGTCCATATCGACGTCGTGACCAGCGGTGCCGGCAATCTCGACGGTCAGGTCGATGGGGAAACCAAAGGTGTCGTGCAGCTTAAAGGCGACATCGCCCGGAAGCACAGCGCCCTCGGCAAGCGCTGCCAGAGCCTCGTCCAGGTAGACGCGGCCGTTGTCGAGCGTCGTGGAGAAGCGCTCCTCCTCGGAGGCGACGATACCCTTGACAAGGGCGACGTTCTTGAGCAGCTCGGGATAGGCCTCGCCCATCTGAGCGTTAACCTCGTCGATGAACTTGGTCAGGAAGGCGCCCTCGATGCCCAGCAGGCGACCGTGGAACACGGCACGACGGAGCAGGCGGCGAAGGACGTACTCGCGACCCTCGTTACCGGGAAGGATGCCGTCCGAGATCATAAAGTCGACGGCACGGGAGTGGTCGGCGATGATACGCAGGGAGCGGCTGGCGCCAGAGTAATCGTCGGCGTCATAGGTCTTGCCGCTAATCTTCTCGCCCAGCTTGATGAGGTGCTGCATCAGATCGCCGTCGTAGTTGGCGGTCTTGTGCTGCATGATGGCGGCCATGCGCTCCAGGCCCATGCCCGTATCGAGGTTGCGGTGCGGCAGCTCCGGCATGGAGCCGTCCTCCTGGCGGTCGTACTGGGTAAAGACGAGGTTCCAGAACTCCAGGAAGCGGTCGCAGTCGCAGCCAGGCTTGCAGTCGGGGCTGCCGCAGCCGACCTCCTCGCCCATGTCAAAGTAGATCTCTGAGCACGGACCGCAGGGACCGGTGGGGCCAGCGGCCCAGAAGTTGTCGTCCTCGCCCAGGCGGGAGATGTGGTCCTCAGCAACGCCCAGAGAACGCCACACGTCGTGGGTCTCGTCGTCCTCGGTAAAGACGGTAAAGTACAGGCGGTCGAGCGGCAGCTTGAACTCCTTGGTGATGAGCTCAAAGGCCCAGGCGCAAGCCTGCTCCTTGGAGACGCCGCCAAAAGAGAAGTCGCCGAGCATCTCGAAGAAGGACAGGTGACGGCCGTCCTCGCCGATGCAATCGATGTCGTTGGTGCGGACGCACTTCTGGCAGGAAATCGCGCCGATCTCCTTCATGGTCTTCTTGCCCTGGTAGTACTCCTTAAACTGGTTCATGCCAGCGTTGGCAAGCAGCAGCGAAGGATCGTCGGGGACGAGGGACGAAGAAGGATAGAGCTTAAGACCGCGCTCCTCAAAGAAGTTGAGGAACTTGGAGCGGATCTCGGCCGTAGTCATTGACGGGTAGTCAGCACTCATAGAGGGAATCTCCTCGGTTTCACATCGAAACAGTTCAAACGTAACGATATTACCATCCCACCGCGCAAGTGCAAAAAAGAGGGCCGGCACAATGCCGGCCCTTCAGCGAAATTGCATGTTAGCGCGTATGAATATTAATCCGAATTACCCCGCTAGTTGTCATCATCGTCCATGGAGCCGTCGATGCCGGTTTTGGTGTCGTCATCCGTGTTGGAATCGTCATCCTTAGCGAAGGGGTTCTTGAAGAAGCCCGTCGCATCGGGCTGCAGACCAGAGAGCTTGATCCAGGGATTATCGAGCTCGGGCTTGGGCATGGCCTTGGCCTCGGGCGCAGTCTCATTGCCGATGAGCTCGGACTCGTAGATGAAGGTGTCGTCGCCGAGCGCGTCATAGGCGGCGACCGGGTTGCCATCGGCATCGCGGTACGGTGTGCCCTTAAACACGGCGCCGTCATAGGCCACAAGCTGGCGGCCGGTCTCATTCTCGAAGTAGTACACGAAGATACCCTTGAGGGCCGCACAAAGCGGGATGGCAATAATCATGCCGATGGGGCCCATGAGTGCCGAGCCAATAACGAGCGCCGTGAGGCTCATGATGGGATGCACCTGCACCGAGCTCTGCATGACCTTAGGCGAAATCACGTTATCGGTGACGTTTTGCGCGACCATCGTCACGATGAGCGTCCATAACGCCAACATAGGGCTGAACATGAAACCGAGCACTGTGGCGATTGCTGCGCTCACCCAGGGACCGACGACCGGAACCAAATGCATGATGCCGGTAAAGATAGCCATGAGCGCCGCATACGGATGGCCGATGATCATAAAACCGATAAAGGCGAGGAAACCACCGCAGATGGACGTCACGACCATACCGCGCATGTAGCCGCCGACAGAGCGAGAAAGGATGGCGACCATAAAGCGGTACGAGGTCTCCTTCTCCTGACCGATGATGGTGCAAATCTCGTGGTGCATGCGAGGGTAGTCGCAGGCCATCCAGTAGGCAAGCACCAGGCCCAGGAAGATAACGAACAGTTGCGACGCCGTATTGGTAATGAGCGGGAATACACCGCGACCGAGCTCGGCAGCGATCTGAGACACATACTTCGATGCCACGGCAACCAGCGACGAAAGATTATCGTCCAAATACTCCTTGAGCGGCGTGTTGTTGAGCGTCTTGGCATGCGAGATCATCTCATTGAGATCGCCACCCGCAACACGAAGCTGCTCGGGCAGGCGGCTCAGGACTTCCATGATCTGACCAAAGAGAATCGGCGACAAGATGCAAACGACACCGACGAGCACGGCAACAACAACAATAAGCGCGACAAGCGAACCGATGCCGCGATTCACGCCATGGTGCTCGAGCCAGTTGGTGATCGGGGACATCACAAAAGCAATGATGGAACCGACGGCAAGAAACTCAATAACCGGTGCCAGGATGCCCATAAGGTTAAAGATGACAGCGGCGATGACAATGCAGCCGACAACAGCCCAAATGCGCAGCGTCAGAATGCGGGTGTCGCGCAGCACGCGATCGGTTTGTTGGGGGTGCTCACTCATGAACGAATCATCACTCCGTCGGGGTCGATCTTGTCCTGAATCTTCTTAAGCGTGCGGCGCAGCAGACGCGAAACCTGCACCTGAGAAATACCCAGCTTCTTGGCGATCTCGATCTGGGTCATGCCCTTCACAAAGCGCAGCTCG
>CABQNA010000120.1 GCA_902465425.1 uncultured Collinsella sp. | reverse complement strand
CGGGATACACAATCGCTGCCGTCTGTTCGAAATTCCCGATGGCATCGACTACATCACGGCCGTACCGCGCATGCAGCATTACATGGAGGTGTCGGCGAAAATCTACGGTATCTATCTGGAATACGTCAGCCCCCAGGACGTGCACGTCTACTCCATCGATGAGTGCTTTATCGACGTGACGCCCTATCTGGACCTCTATCACACCGATGCGGAAGGGTTCGCCTGCACGCTGCGCGACGAGGTCCTCGCGCGCACCGGCATCACGGCGACGGTCGGCATCGGCCCCAACCTATTCCAGGCCAAGGTAGCGCTCGACATTACCGCCAAGCACGTACCCAGCCGCATCGGCATACTCGACGACGAGACCTTTCGCAAGGAGATCTGGCCCCATCGTCCCATCACCGATATCTGGGGCATCGGTCCCGGCGTGGCAGCCCGCCTCGAGAAATACGGCGTCTACGATCTGATGGGCGTCGCGGCGCTCGACGAAAACCTGCTTTATGACGAGCTCGGCGTCAATGCCGAATATCTCATCGACCATGCCTTCGGGCGCGAGCCGACAACCATCGCCGATATCCAAGCCTATCGCCCGCAAGCAACTTCGACCACCACAGGACAGGTGCTCTCGAAGGGTTATGCCTACGAACAGGCCTATACCGTCTTGCGCGAGATGGTCGACAACGCCGTTTTAGACTTGGTCGATAAGCACGTGGTCTGCGACAGCATCTCGCTCTTTGTGGGCTACGCGAGTGAACGCGCCGACATACGCCGCCTCGACGCCAGCGGTACAGCGCAGTATGTGGACGGATGCGGGCACCTGCGCTCGAGCACATCGAGTATCGAACCCACCGCAACCGCCGGCCCCGAGCTCGCGCCCCGTGCGCCCAAGCCCGTCCAGCGCGATGACGAACGGCGTCGCCTGGTGCGCGAAGCGCAGGCAATCGATGGCATCTTTGTGGGAGAGCATGGCGGCAAACCGCGCGGTGGCTATGCCGCACTCTTTGCGCACTCTAACGCCTCGCGAAAGCTGCCCGAGCGTACCAATTCGTTTAAGAAGATCATGGGCTATTTCGATGAGCTCTGGGCGCAGACTGTCGATCCCAAACGACCGGTCAAGCGCATCAACCTGGGATTTGGCAACCTCATGCCCGAGGAATTTGCCACCATCGATCTGTTCAGCGATATCGAGGCCGATGAGCGCGAGCGCGACCTGGCGCGCGCCGTCCTGGCCGTGAAAGGCAAGTACGGCAAGAACGCGCTCGTCAAGGGATTAAGCTTTACCGCCGGCGCCACCGCGCGCGAACGCAACGAACAAGTTGGAGGACACCGTGCCTAAACCCAAACAACAGCCCGTGCGCCCGCCGACCGCCTTCGAGCGCTTGGCGGACCCCGAGGGCAGACGCCGCGCCGCCGACCCCAACCTCACTGCCAACGGTGCCGTGCGCGCCAACCGCGCCGCACAGTTTATGCCCTTTGCCGCCCTCACGGGATACTACGAACTCGTGCGCAAGCAGGAAATCACCATCGAGCCAAAACGTGAGCTCACGGAAGAAAAAGCCCTCGTGCTTTCTAAAAAACTCGAGGGTCTCAAACGTGGCGACTTGGTTCGTGTCACCTATTACGATACATACGGCTATCGCAGCCGCACCGGCATCCTCGACGAGGCGCTCCCCGCCTTCAAGCTCCTCAAGCTCAAAGATATCGCCATCGACTTCGACGATATCCAAGACATCGAGCTGCGCGGACGAGCCTAGACAAGGAAATGCATCCAAGACGGCGCTTACAGCGTCATGACGTAGTAGCCTGCGTCTTTCACGGCCGTCTCGAGGACACCGCGATCAACCGGCTGCTTAGAGCGCACGCGTGCCGTGTGGTCCGCATACGTCACCGTTGCCCACACGCCATCCAGTGCATTGAGGGCATTGGCTACGTTCTGAGCGCAGCCGTCACAGCTCATGCCGCCGATGAGCAGCTCATCGCTATAGGGGTAGTGTGACGCATCGGTATCCACCACAACAACCTTTTTGGCCTTCTTACCGCTCGCGCCATCGCTGCAGCAACTCTTCCCGTGTGTCGAAGCGGCAATACGACGCAGTCCAAAAAACATGCCGACGGCAATGACGGCCAGCACGATGAGATTCGCAGGGTTGAGCAAGTCACTCATGCGTTCCCCTTTCAAGTAGCCCTATCTAGATACCCCCATGGGGTGTCCCCATCTTAACCCAAAATCATGTCCGTTCGGTCAATTAGTTTCCCGCTTCAAACTTTTTTGTTGACCATGGCTTACTTTCGTGTATAAGTTTTCCTAGGCTGACAAGTGAGGGCTCGAAAGGGGCAACGTGACTCGAACCATTGACATCCCAACATACCAAACGGCTGTCGTGCGCAACTGCTCCCCCACGCTCGCAGGTATCAAGCCGGCTTCGCTCTTTACCTATCCCGGCGTTTACGCCAACCAAAACGGAAAACTCGGCGTCGCTCAAATCGAAGAGCGACGCTCTCGCCTGCTCGCCGTCATAGCCCAATGCAACCGCGAGCTCCAGCCGCTCGGGATCCATATGAGCGTTTTGGTCTGGCGCCCCTGCGGAGCGCTCATCTATGTGTACCGCCCTGCGGACCTCATGCGATACCTCTCCGACCCCCGCGCCACGACGGCGCTTGTCGCCGAAGGTTACGATGTCCACAACCTGCCCGCATCCCTGGTGCATCTCGCCGCGCGCATCACGCTGGCAAGCAGCAATGCCGCAGAAAGCGCCTATGACGGCAGTGTCTGCGCACTCGCGCGAAATAGGCACTGCGATACGGGGTGCATGTGCGAGTTCCCCCACGAAATTGGCTATTTTTTGGGCTATCCCTACGAAGATGTCCATCAGTTTATCGTCCAGCACGGCGAAAACTATAAGGTCTTTGGCGCCTGGAAGGTATACACAAACGTCGAACAGGCGCTCACGACCTTCGATTCCTATCGTGCATGCACGCAATACCTTACCTACATCTATCAGCAGGGCTGCAGCTTGGCGCAACTTGCCCAGGCAACCCGATAGAACATAGAAGCCGCGGCAAGCTGCCGCACAACTGAAAGGACTCAACATGAGCAAGATCGCCGTCGTCTACTGGAGCGGCACGGGCAACACCGAGGCCATGGCAAACCTCGTCGCCGAAGGCGCCACGTCCGTGGGTGCCGAGGCAGAGGTCATCTCCTGCGCCGACTTCTCCGCAGACAAGGCCGAAGGCTATGACGCCATCGCCTTCGGCTGCCCCGCCATGGGCTCCGAGGAACTCGAGTACGATGAGTTCCAGCCGATGTGGGACGAGGTCAAGGAGACTCTCGGCGACAAGAAGGTCGTCCTCTTTGGCTCCTATTCATGGGCCGAGGGCGAGTGGATGGACAACTGGAAGGCCGACGCCGACGATGCCGGCGTCAACGTCGTGGACTCCACCATCTGCTACGACGCGCCCGACGACGAGGGCGAGACCGCTTGCAAGGCCCTCGGAGCCGAGCTCGCGTAACGAACCTAGGGCTTCCAAAAGAGCCTGCATCAAAGCACATCCCCATCCCTACAAAAGAGCGGGGGCTGGATTCAAGTCCAGCCCCCGCTCTTTTGTAACGGCAGTTACATCAACCGGCTACGAGATATTGCCCAAGAACGCCTTGGTGCGTTCGCTCTTGGGATGGTCGAAGACCTCGCTCGGCGTGCCCTCTTCCACGATAACGCCGCCGTCCATAAAGACCACGCGGTCGGCGACATCGCGGGCAAAGCCCATCTCGTGCGTCACCACGATCATGGTCATACCGTCACGTGCAAGATCGCGCATGACGCCAAGAACGTCGCGGACAAGCTCGGGGTCAAGCGCTGACGTAGCCTCGTCAAAGAGCATCACGTGTGGATTCATCGACAGGGCGCGGGCGATCGCCACGCGCTGCTGCTGACCGCCCGAGAGCTGGCTCGGCATAAAGTCGATGCGCTCGGCCAGGCCGACCTTGGTCAGCTCCTCGATGGCAATCTTCTCGGCCTCTTCCTTGCTGCGCTTGAGCACCTTTTGCTGCGCAAGCATGACGTTCTTTTTGACCGACAGGTGCGGGAACAGGTTGAACTGCTGAAACACCATGCCCAGGTGCGTGCGCACTTTGTTGAGGTCGACACCCTTGGCGCACACGTCCACGCCCTCAACGATGATCGAGCCGCTCGTGGGATGCTCCAGACGATTGATGCAGCGAAGCATCGTCGACTTGCCCGAGCCCGAAGGGCCCAGGACCACAACGACCTCACCCTTGTGCACATCTAGATCGATATCGCGCAGGACCACGTTATCGCCAAAGGCCTTCTGGAGGTTCTTGATACTGACGACGACCTCGTTCGAGTTATTGGTTTCGCTCATGATAGGACCTCCTTACAGACCGGCGATGTGATCGGCAGGCGTCGCGACAACCTGTCCGGCGCTCTTGGCGGGACGCTTCTTCTTGGTCTCGGTCGTGCCCAAAAGCCTCGCCTCAAGACCGCTCACCAAGCGAGCGAGCGGCAGGGTGATGACCAGATAGAACAGGGCGGCAACCACGTACGGTGTAATGGAGCCCGTCGTGGCCACGATGGTACGGGCGTTCATGACGATCTCGACCACACCCACGGCCGCAAGCAGCGACGTATCCTTGTAAAGCAAGATAAACTCGCTGGTCAGCGTAGGCAAAACATTGCGGAACGTCTGCGGAATCATAACGTAGAGCAGCGTCTGGAAGGCATTCATGCCCAGAGAGCGAGCAGCCTCGTTTTGGCCCTTGGGGATCGACTGAATACCGGCGCGGAAGATCTCACACAAATAGGCAGACGAGTTCATGGCCATGACTATGACGCCGAGCACGTAGTCATCAACCTTGACGCCGGCCAACGGCAGACCGAAGAACGCGATATAGATCTGCAGGAACGCCGGCGTACCACGGATGATATTCACATAGATGCCGGCAAGGCAACGAAGGATGCGCGACTTGGAAATGCGCATGAGCGATAGGGCGAAACCGAAGGGAATGGCCAGCGGAAACGCCACAAGCACGATCGAGAGCGACATAAGGAAGCCCTTAAAGACGATCGGCAGGCTTTGGACCAAAATGACCGGGTTCAAGAACAGGCGCAGGAA
>CABQNA010000119.1 GCA_902465425.1 uncultured Collinsella sp. | reverse complement strand
AGAGGATGGCGTAGGTAGTGGATTCGCCGAGCTTGAGCTCGTCGCCGGGATTGAGCTGGGCGGAACGGCCGGGCTCGACCTGAATGCAAACGCGCGTGGCCCCGTTTACCACCACGGTTCCGTTGGTGGACGACAAGTCCTCGACGTGCCAGATATTTTGAGCATCGCACCAGATATGGGCATGGCGGGCCGAGACATCGTCGCCGACGTCGGTAATATCGCCCTCACCAGTGGCCAGCGCGCCAATCTCAACACCCTGCTCACTCGGCTGAATCCAGCGCGGGGCGCTCACGACAAAACTGTTTTGCACGCGCAGCAAGCCCAAGGGGTGCGCCGGGGCGGGTTCGCGTTCGCCCGCGGTCATCGACATGCCAAGCGAGCGCGGCGTGGAGGTGCCTCCGCCACAGGTCGCGTGCGCGTAGTCGATGGCATAGTTCACCGAGGACCGCACATCCGCCGAACAGCCGACGGCGACAAACAGCACCAGCACGGCCTCGGCGCGCTCGGCAGGCATGAGTTCTGCCGCCTGGGACAGGCGATCGAGCGCGTTGCGATAGAGATTCGTGTCCTGGTGGCACTCTTCGAGCGCGCGTACCATCGGTTCACCTGCAGGACCGCACACCATATTGATCACTGCCGTGGAGTCCATGGGATTTCGCTGGCGCAGGGCCAGTTGCGACATAATACGCGCAGCCGAGGTACCGTATTCGGCAAAGTAGCGCTGCTGAAGCGTGCCGACCGGCGCGCGAACGATAAAGCGGGAAACCCAAGAGCGATCGGCGGCTCGGCTCTGCGGGCTGCGGCCGTCGGCGAGCGGACGGGACGAAAGCACCAAGCCGCACAGCTCGATATGGCTCAGATGCGCCGCGCGCTTAAAGATGTCAAACATGGCCCCGCATGGGGTGAGCTCAACTTGAGATGCCATGACCTAGGCCTCCTTGGTCGTAGAAATAGAATCGGACGATACTTCGACAGGTCCGCCAAAAGTACGGGCAGCTGCGGCTCCACCGGCAAGCGGAGTCGCCATCTGGGCTTTTGTGCGTCGCGGTGCCGAAACGGGAAGTTCAAAGGCAAAGCCCATCGCAAGCAAAAACCACGTAAGCGTATAGGTTGCAACCAGAGCGGCAACAAGGCCGCCCATCACGGCGCGTTGGGAAAATACGCTACATGCAGCCACAACCAACACCGGAACCTCGCAGGCAGAAAGCGCAAGCACACCCTGCAGGAACCCCGAGCGCCGATTGCGCGCAAATGCCCCCGCGGCAACGCCGGCTATGCCTGGCAGTGCCAACGCCAGTGCGGCAATAATACCCGGTAGTGACCCAGACCACACGAGCGATCCCAAAGTCGCCGTCACGCGGGCGCCCGACGCCAGCAGCGCGGCCGAAACCACGACCACAGCCCAAACCACGCTGCAAACGACCGCCGCACCAATCATCGCCGTGCGACGAACCGCGCGGCCGGACGCATCCATGGGGCACGGCGTGAGCGGCTCGCCGCGGAGCGAACGACCGACATTTTGCGCATAGTGGTCACAAAACGCCGAGAGCGCCGCCTCGACCGCCGCCGGCTCGGGACGATCTTTTTGATGGCTGGACAGACAGGCCATCACCACGTCGAACAGCTGGGCATCGACAAACGCCAGCGCATCGCGTAGCTCTTCGGAATCCGGCTCAAGCCCTAGCTGCTGGGCCTGCTCGGCCGCGGCGAGCGCCACATCGGGCTCACGACGAAGCAGCTGAGTCAAATCACAACCGGGCGCATGGGCACCAATGGGATAGTCGGGCCGCGTGTCCATCTTGAGACGGTAGGGGCTCGCGATGTCGCGCGTCTTTTTGCGCGAACCCGAGGTGCCCGAAGTGCTCGGCGCGGCTTCGTATGGCGCGACGCCGGCAATGAGCTCGTAAACCGTGCTTGCCGCGGCATAGACGTCAATCGCCGGCGACATACGTAAAGCGCGCAGGTCGGGAATATCGTCGGTGAGCATCTCGGGCGGGGCATAGGCAACCGTCGCGCGACGCAGCGTGGCATAGCGCTCGGTAAAGGATGCCTTGCCGCCGGTACCGGCCACGGCCGACGCAGGCTCAAGCGCCAGCGACGAGCCAAAGTCGATCAGGCACAGGTCAAAGGTGCCCTCGGCAAGCTGCCGGTCAAGCGGTAGACGCGCCGTGCGCACCATAATATTAGCGGGCGAGATATCGCGATGGACAAAGCCCTCGCCCACCAGGCTCATACGGCAGAGCAGATCGAACAGGTCGCGACCCAGACGCGCCGCCACAAGCGGCGACAGGCGTCCGGCATCGTCCACGGCAAGTCGCGAACGCAAGCGGGCAAGCGTCTCGCCCTCGACCCATTCCATGACAATTGCAGGCACACCGTCGACCTCGCCCCAGCCATAGAGGCGGGGAAAGCCCTTAAGGCCCGAAAGGGCGCGATGGCATTCGTATTCCTCGCGAAACGCCGCCTTGAACTTGGCGACCAGCGCCTCGTGAGCGGCATCGTCGTCAAACTCATCGCGCGTCGGCAAGATGAGCTGCTTGAGTGCCACGGCCTCGCCTTGGGCGTTGACGGCACGCGTCACGCGGCCGATACCGCCACGGCGCATGGTGGCATCGTCGGCAAACAGCATCGTAAAACGACGCAGATAGGCAGGCAGTTCGTCCTGACCGAGCGCAATGGCCGGCTCAAACCCGTCGACACGCGCCAGGCGCAGGCCGACCATGGGATCGCGACCGAGCGATTGTGGTGTGGTGGATGCAAGATCGGTCATCATAGGGCAAGCGCCGCCACGTTATTGTTGAAGTTACCGAGCGCGACGTCATCATCGCCGTAATGGCCGACCCATTGACATAGGTTGGTGTAACAGCCCCACAGATTGGCATACTGCTGATACCACTTTGACCGGGGCGAGAATGTCTGACGACCGAACTCGGCTCGAATGACAAACATCTCCCCGACCAGGCTGTCGCACGGTCTGGGATCTCCCGTAGAGTTATAGGTCGAGACCACGTCATTGGCACGAGAAACATAGCCGTCGAGCATGTTGTACTTGGTCACAAGCCAACTGTGAATGCTCTCTTCCTCGGCAGCGGAAAGGCCACCGGAGTTTGCATCGTTGTCAGTGTTGCCGCCCGTCGAGCCGCCGTTTCCAGACCCTCCGGTAGAGGAACCCGACCCAGAGCCGCCGCCCGAACTCGATGAATCCGAGCCGGAGCCAGAAGTATCCGAGCTACCGGGCTTTCCGGACTGCTGGGCGTCCTGCTCCTTCTGCTGCTCGACCTTATTCACCGTTGCCGCCACGCTATTGTTGGACAACCGATCGATGATCTTGGTGTTGGTGAGCACGATGGTTTTGCCATTGGCAAGCGTGACTTCGTTGTCCGGGGCCTCGGCGCCGTCCGCATCGTCGGTGCCAAACACAATATGCGCGACCACACTTGCCCAAGCATATCCAGTCGTGGTACCCAGATCACTTTTGACCTCATGCCCCACGCGCGGTTCGCGTGCGGCATGCGCCTGCATCATGGACGGCACGGTCATGCCATAGGCAGAAACGCCAGCCATGACCAGCACCAGCGAGCACGACAGCAGCACGTACGCCCGCGGCGCCAAGCCCAGTCGGCGTCGCATGCGCACCGCGGCGCCGCGCTTTGTCTGAGTGCCACCGGGCCGCATGCGTTCTCCTCCAAGAAAAACACGCCGCTCAGAAGCGGCGCATTCATTCAAATCCATATTTGAGTGTATCAGCGAACCCAAAAGGTTGCGCAACGAATGGGCAAATTAAGGATGCGAGCGGAAGCATCCATGCGATAAGCGGATACGAAGCATCTTTGTTGCACAACAAACTCACAGTCGCACGGGGAAATTATGACTACCCCGTGCATCGCGAGGAAAACATACGGCAGGAGCAGGCTCGCCGCCTAAATCGCGCGACGGGCCTCGATGGCGCGGCCAAGCGTAAGCTCGTCGGCATACTCCAAGTCGCCGCCCACGGGAAGGCCGCTTGCCAGACGCGACACCTCGACGCCCAGCGGCTTGATGGTACGGGCCAGATAGCTCGCCGTGGTCTCGCCCTCGATGTTGGGGTTGGTGGCGATGATGACCTCATGGATATCCTCGTGACCCAGACGCGCCAGCAGCTCGCGGATGTGCAACTGCTCGGGACCAATCTTGTCCATGGGGCTGATCACGCCGCCCAGCACATGGTACAGGCCGTGGTAGCTGCCCGTGCGCTCGATCGCCTGGACGTCGCGCGGCTCGCCCACCACGCAAATGCGAGTGGTATCGCGCATCGAGTCCTGGCAGATGGAGCACTCGTCGGCCGTGGCGTAGTTAAAGCAACGGCTGCAAAAGTGGACCTCCTGCTTGACCTCCAGGATGGCCTCGGCCAGGCGGCGGGCCTCCTCGGCATCGGCCTCCAACAGGTAATAGGCGATGCGCTGGGCCGACTTGGGACCAATGCCCGGCAGACGGCCCAGCTCATCGAGCAGTTTTTGCAGACTGTGATTCGCACTCATATATATGCGTGTCTTAGAACGGCATGCCCGGGATGTTGAGGCCGCCGGTGATGGCGCCCATCTGCTTGTTGGCGAGCTCGTTGACGCCGCGGACGGCCTCGTTGACGGCAGCCATGATCATGTCCTGCAGCATATCGACGTCCTCGGGATCGAGCGCATCGGGATCGATGGTGAGATTGACGAGCTCCATCTCGCCGTTAACGGTCACCTTGACCATACCGCCGCCGGCAGAGGCGTCGACGGTCTGGGACTTGAGGTTCTCCTGCGCGGCGGCAAGCTGCTCCTGCATCTTACGAGCCTGCTTCATCATCTGCTGCATGTTCATACCGGCCATGATGGCTCCTTTACGTGCGGCCGCACGCCGAGCTGCAAGGGCAGCCGGGACGCGGCGGGACTTTCAAACTCAAAAATCGTACCACGGCGCGCGGCCAGCAAGCGGGGCAGTCACGCTACCTCAGTCGATATACATGTCCTGGAGTGCAAGCCGCACCCGAAGATTATGCAAAGTTGAATAATTCGCATCTGCATAATATTGAAAGCTAAATCTTGTAGAGCCGGAATCCGACATTTCATGTGCACCGCTAAAGACCTGCATGCCGATCCGTTGCTCACGGTGACGCGCATGGCAGCGGGGTATAATTTGATTGCCATAGATAGTAATTTGGAGGTGCCCCATGAATGCCCCCAACG
>CABQNA010000118.1 GCA_902465425.1 uncultured Collinsella sp. | reverse complement strand
AGGAACAGGCAATGCAGGAGACCAGCCGCTGCCTGCGTTGCGACCACTTTGGCTTTGGCGCGTTCCGCGGAGGGAGGAATCTGGAATGGTAGAGCTCAACAACCCCACTGTCAGCGACAACACCGAAAGCGGAGCACTCAATATGGTCAAGCTCACTATCGATAATTGCGAGGTCGTGGTACCCGAGCACACCACGATCCTGGACGCGGCCAAGTCCGTCGGCATCCAGATTCCCACCCTGTGCTACCTGCGCGATCTAAACGAGATCGGCGGCTGCCGCGTGTGCGTGGTCGAGGTTGAGGGCTGCGACCAGCTGGTTGCCGCCTGCAACAACTACGTGCTCGACGGCATGGTGGTCCACACCAACAGCCCCAAAGCCCGCGAGGCCCGTCGCACCAACGTGCAGCTGCTGCTGTCCCAGCACGATTCGCAGTGCACGAGCTGCGTGCGCAGCGGCAACTGCAACCTACAGACCATCGCCAACGACCTGGGCATTTTCTATCTGCCGTATCAAAGGCATTTGGCGGGCGAGGGCTGGGATTTCGATTTCCCCATCATCCGCGAAAACGACAAGTGCATCAAATGCATGCGCTGCATCAAGGTATGCGAGAGCGTGCAGGGCTTAGGGATTTGGGACCTGACCAACCGTGCCACGCATACCGCCGTGGGTACCCGCGGGCGCGCACCGATCGGCAAGACCGATTGCGTCGCGTGCGGCCAGTGCATCACGCATTGTCCGACGGGCGCACTGCGCGAGCGCGACGATACCGAGACCGTGTTTGACGCGCTCGCTAATCCCGACAAGATCGTGCTGGTGCAGATCGCACCTGCCGTGCGCAGCGCCTGGGGCGAGGAACTCGGCATTCCGCGCGAGGAGGCCACCGTTGAGCGCCTGGCTTGCGCGCTGCGCCGCGTTGGCTTTGAGTACGTGTTCGACACCGATTTCTCGGCCGACCTCACCATTATGGAGGAGGGCTCCGAACTGCTCGAGCGCCTAGGGAAGGCCGTCAAGGGCGAGGGCGACAGCCACGGCTGGCCCATGTTCACGAGCTGCTGCCCGGGCTGGGTGCGCTTTGTGAAGGTGCGTTATCCGGAGTTTGTCGACAGCCTGTCTACGTCCAAGTCGCCGCAGCAGATGTTCGGCGCCATGGCCAAGACGTACTACGCCAAGGTGCTGGGCGTGGAGCCCGAGCGCTTGTTCGTGGTGTCCGTTATGCCGTGCACGGCCAAGAAGGCCGAGTGTGCGCTGCCGAGCATGGTGGGCGAGGACGGCACGCCCGACGTGGACGTTGCGCTGACGGTGCGCGAGATGGTGCGCATGATCCGCGCGAGCCACGTGAGCGTGGACACGCTGGTCGAAGAGCCGCTCGATACGCCGCTGGGCTTTGGCACAGGCGCGGGCGTGATCTTTGGCGCCACGGGCGGCGTGATGGAGGCCGCCGTGCGCTCGGCATATTACCTGGTGACGGGCAAGAACCCCGACGCCGACTTCTTTACCGATGTGCGCGGCCTGGACGGCTGGAAGGAAGCCGTGGCCGATATCGATGGCACCAAGGTGCGCGTCGCCGTGGCACACGGGCTGGGCAACGCCGCCCGTCTGCTCGACGCGATTCGCGACGGCCGCGTGAGCTATGACTTCGTCGAGGTCATGGCATGCCCGGGCGGCTGCGTCGGTGGCGGCGGTCAGCCCATCCACGACGGCTGCGAGCTGGCAGCCGAGCGCGGTCAGGTGCTCTGGGGCCTCGATGCGAACGCCGAGATTCGCTTCTCGCACGAGAATCCCGATGTCCAGGCGTGCTATCGCGAGTTCTTGGGCGAGCCGCTCTCGCCGCTGGCCGAGGAGCTGCTGCATACCGACCATCACGCATGGACGATGCCTAACGAGGGGACGTGCTAGCGATGCGCGCGTTTGATTTTGAAATGTCGCGCCGGGGGTTTGCCTCGGCGCTCGCCGCGGGCGCCCTGTCACTTGCGCTCGCGGGCTGTGGCGGCGGGGCTGCCGGTGCCGGGTCTGCTGCGGGCTCGGCTGCCGCGGACGGCGTCAGTGCCGCCGCAGAGCCGGTCGAGGTGCATGTCGCCTCGCTCAAGGGGCCGACGTCGATCGGTCTGGTGCGGTTTATGGATCAGGCGGCCGATGGCGAGACGGACAATGAGTTCGACTTTGCGATCAACACTGCCGCCGACGAGATCGTGCCCAAGGTCATTCAGGGCGATGTCGATATCGCCCTGGTGCCCGCCAACGTGGCGAGCGTGCTCTACAACAAGACCGAGGGAGCGGTGCAGGTCATCGACATCAACACGCTGGGCGTGCTGAACGTTGTGACGGGCGACGCGAGTGTGGCCTCGTTTGGCGATCTGGCGGGCCATACTGTCTATATGACGGGCAAGGGCGCCACGCCGGAGTACGTCATGAACTACCTGCTGGAGCGCGCGGGCTTGGCCGGTCAGGTGACGCTCGAGTTTAAGAGCGAGCCTACCGAGGTGCTCTCGGCTCTGCTTGCCGACCCGACTGCCGTGGGCGTGCTACCCGAGCCGTTCAAGACGGCGGCCATCGCCAAGAGCGAGGGCAAGCTGTCGGCACCGGTGAGCCTGACCGATGTGTGGGACGAGCTGGCAGGAGACACGGGCTCGCGCTTGCTGACGGGTGTGACCGTGGTGCGCCGTGCCTTTGCCGAGGAGCATCCCGAGGCCGTGGCGGAATTCCTGAGCTGCCATGCTGCGAGCGTTGAGGCCGTGAACGCGGCGCCGGCGGACTGGGCGCAGGCCGTGGTCGATGCGGGCATCGTGGATAACGCCACGATTGCCGAAAAGGCGATTCCCGGGTGCATGCTTGTCTGCCAGACAGGGAAGGATATGAAGGCCGCGCTCGGTGGGTACCTGCAGGTGCTGGCCGATGCGGACGCGAGCGCCGTGGGCAGCAAGCTCCCGGCTGATGATTTCTACTACATGGAGTAACCCGTGCGTGCGTTTGCTCGACAAATGATAGAGCGTATGAAGGCGGTGGCGGCAGTAGGTGCCGTTGCCGCCTTTTGGCTTGCCGTGTGGGTCTTCGTGGCGGCGCTGGTGGCACAGCCGCTGATTTTGCCGGGTCCGGGTGCTGTTGTGGTGGCGTTGCTGCGGCTGGTATGCGATGCCGGCACGTGGGCGATTCTGGTGGGCTCAGGCGCGCGAATCTTGGGCGGGCTGGTGCTTGCCGCGGTGTGCGGCGGTGTGCTGGCGGGGGCCTCGGTGCGGTCGCGAACGTTTGCCCGCCTGGTGGCGCCGGCGCTTTCGTTTGTTAAGGCGACACCGGTTGCCTGCGTGGTGGTCCTGCTGCTCATTTGGTTGGGGTCGGCGCGCGTGAGCATTGCGGCGGTCTTTTTGATGGCACTGCCGGGCGTGTATTTTTCGCTGGTCGAGGGTTTGGCACAAGTGGATAAGCCGCTGGAGCAGATGTTTCGTCTGCATGGTGTGCGGGGGTGGCGACTGTTTTGCGCCCACACCTGGCGCGAAGTCCTGCCGTTTGTGCTTTCGTGCGCCCGCGCCGTGATTGGCATGAGCTGGAAGGCCGGCGTGGCGGCGGAGCTGATCGGCATGGCGACGGGCACCGTGGGCGAGCGCATCTATCAGGCGAAGCTGCTCATCGAGACGGCTGACCTGCTGGCTTGGACCGTGTTGGTCGTGGCGGCATCGCGGGCATGCGAGCGTGTGCTGGTGTGGTTGCTGCGGGCTTCGGGGCCCGCGGCGTGGCGTGCTGCCGTGTGGGCACATGGGCGTGGTACTCGCGGGCGTTCGGGCGACCCTGCTGGCGCCGGCGCTGCGGCGGAGCTTGCGCTTGCCGTGGGCGATCGCGCGCCCTGGGCGCCGGCGCTGGATGGTCTGGTGCTCAACGTGCCTGCGGGTGGGCGTATCTGTGTGATGGGCACCTCGGGCGTGGGCAAGTCGACGCTGCTTGCGCTGGCGGCGGGGGAGTGCGCGCCGTGCTCCATGGTGTTTCAGGATGTGCGCCTGGTAGAGGGCGCCTCGGCTTTGGATAACGTGCTGGTGTGCGCCGACGCGCGCGTGGACGCCTCGAGTGCCGCGGCCCTGTTGCGCCTGCTGGTGCCGGGGGTCGATGTGCATGCTCGTGTGGCCGAGCTCTCGGGCGGGCAGCGCCGTCGCGTCGAGATTGCCCGAGCCCTGCTGTGTCCGGGCGGCGCAGTGATTCTGGACGAGCCCTTTACCGGCCTAGATACCGCTGCGCGCGACGCATGCGCCGAGGTCGTGCTCGACTTGCTCGTCGGCCGCATGCTGTTGCTTGCTACACACGATGCCGTCGACGCTCAGGCCCTCAATATCTCGGACATCATCACGCTCTAAATACTTACTCAGCAACAAAATGATCCGTTTTTTCTCCGTCCCCATAGGGTTGGGTATGGTATTCTATCTGCGGGGTAATACTTAGGATTACCAAGTAATACCAACGCAGTAGAAACAAACTCCAGATGCGGGCCAATCGGGTTGCCTTCACAGCCCGTCGCCCAGCCGCGTGGCCCGCATCTATCCGCACCACCGTCGTTTCAAAAAGGAAGCGCCATGGCAGAACACATGACCCCGGTTGTCGCGAAGGTCTTGCCCGAGGAAAAGGCGGCCTTCGCGGCGGCAACCCAGCTCGTAGGTACCACGCCGTCCAACGCCATCCGCATGTTTATCGCCGCGTTCAATCGCTGCGGCACCTTTCCGTTCGACATTTCGCCCAACGGGGCCTTTGGCACTGCGCCCGATTCTCATCAACAATGACTGTCCCAAACTGCCGGCACTTGGGGGCGTTCCTTTTCTGCCGGCAGTTAAGGAACGCCCCCAAGTGCCGGGTTTTGAGGAGGTTGGCATGCTCAATGCGATGATTTGGGCGCTTGCCTGTTTTGGCGTTGTCGCGGCAGATATTGCCCTGAGCGTGGTTTTGTTTTCCGCTCTGGGCGTCGCGTCGGTGTTCATGGGCTTTTCGATTGACGACCTCGATATTCAATTACTTCAGGCTGCCGCGCAGATGGCGTCGTTTTTGATGGCGCTGCTGTGGTGGCGTGATCTGTGGCCGCGCTCGTTTATGGCGCGCTGGCAGGGCGAGCGCCCGCTTGGCGGGGGAGCGCGTGGGGCGTGGAAACGCATCGCCTGCGTTATCGTGATTGGCCTGGCCCTGCAGGTGGTCGTTGGCTACGTGACCGACGCTGTGCTGTCGCTGTTGCCCGAGGCGGCGGCCGATTACAGTGAACTTG
>CABQNA010000117.1 GCA_902465425.1 uncultured Collinsella sp. | reverse complement strand
CATGCACACGACCACGCCGCCGTTGGACTCGATGGTGCGACCTATCTTGTTGATCACACCGCCCACCGGGCAACCGGTGATCAGAATACGCTTGGCATCTGCCGCGACCGGGCGCTCGCCCGCGTCGTAGGCCTCGCGCAGCTTGGCAACCTTTTGCTCCAGCTGCTGCGTATAGGCCTCGATATCAAAGCTGAACGTGCCGGCAAACATGGTGCTCATCAGGTCGACGCCGCTCATGGCCGCCGGCTGGTTGGCCTGCAGCGCAAACATCTCGAGCTGGGCAGCACGCAGGCGATTGCGACGACGGACGGCAGCGCGCAGGTCGTCGTCGGTAATCGTGATGCCGTAGAAGCCCTCAAGCTCTTCCTTGAGCAGGCGGCACTCCTCGTACCAGCCCTCGCGCTCGTAGGCGCGATCGCGACCCTGCGGAAGATGCAGAATGTGCGTGCGCTTGAGCTCGTTGAGTAGCTCGTACATCTTCTTCTTGCCGTCGCAGGTGGTCTCGCCGATGATCATGTCGCTAAAGTACGTAAACGGGCACTTTTGAGAATAGGCAAAACCGTATGTCGACTTGATGAGCGGGCACAGGTTTGCCGGCAGCACCTTCTCGGCCTCGGGAATCACCTCGTCGGATGTACCGCACAAGGCCACACTTGCAGCGCCCGCGGCATCGATGATCTCGAGCGGCGTATAGCTGCACAAAAAGCCGACCAGGCGATTACCCGCCTGCTTATAATCCTTGACGCGGATAAACGATGCCTTGCGCTGCTCGTTGAACTCCTCAAACGTGGACGGCAACGGCTGTTCAATATATTCCGACATATAACTCCTTAACAAACCTTTTAACCAACCAAGGAAACGGCTTTCCCAGGTGCCCGAGGTTGCCGTGAAAAAGGAGCGCCGCGTACTTTGGTACGCAAGCGACGGTTTGAACGGCAAGATCGGGTGCCTGGGGAAGCCGCCGGGACGAATAGTCCTAAATGGTTTCCAAGAAAGCCTCAATCCTGGTTTGCAGTTGGCCTGCATCCTCGCCGGCGTAGTCGGTCGTGATGTGCATAAACGGAATTCCGGTCTCCTCGGCGGCCTTCTCCACGACAAACGACTCCATCTCGTAGAGTGTGCAGAACTGCAGGGCCACGTCGACGATACCGTCGGCATGCAGGTCCTTGGCCATCTGGACAATGTCCTTCATACGCTGGTCGTTGGGCGTAAAGACGGCGCAGTTGATCTTAAAGTAGCGCTCGGCGATGGCGTCGAGCATCTCGTCGACCGTCTCGCCGGACTCGTCGACCAGGTCCTTGTAGTAGCGCGAACCCGTGCAGGACTCCTCGCCCACCACAACTCCGCCGGCCTTCTCGATGAGGTTGAACAGCTTCCAGTTGGGCACGGCCATGGGCGTGCCGGTGTACAGGATGCGCTTGGTCCCCTTGGGCGCCACGCCCTCGCCGGCCTCGACACGCTGCTCGCACTCAGCCGCCATCTCGTTGATAGCTCCGGTCAGACGCGGCGTGTCATCCATAAAGGCGGCCTGCACGGTCAGCAGGCTATCGAGACCGCTGATGGGCGCCGGGTCGGCAGCGCGCGTGGCAGCGAGGCGCTGCAGGGCGCGACGCTTCTCGTTGACGGCGTGGATGGCAGCCTTCAGGCGCTCGGGCGTAATCTTGACGCCGCACTCTTCCTCAATCTTGGCGGCAAGCTTTTTAACCTCGGCCTTCCAGGTCACGAGCGTCGACTCGTCATGCACGTTGGGAATATCCATGACGTACATGTTCTTTTGCGTGGCAAAGAACTCGTAGGCCTTCTTCTTGCCATCGCAGGTGTTCTCGCCCACCACCAGATCACTCGACTCAATGTAGGGGCAGACCTCGCCCAGCTTAAAGCCGGCAAAGCTCTTGATGAGCGGGCAGGTGTTGCGCGGCAGATGCTCCTCGACCTTGTCGGTCGCCCAGTCGGCACCCGAGCACAGGCCAACGGGGATGCCATCGCAGGCAAGCACGATCTCCTCGGGCACGTACACACAGAACGAACCGACGATCTTGGTGGCCTCGCCGGCTTCCTTCTTGTCGAGCATCTCCTTAATGCGGCCGCTGTGGATGTTGGTGGCGACAAAATCCAGGTAGGACGTGGACTTGGGGCGATTGTTCTGCGTCAGGAACATATCGCCGTACATCTGGCCCACGGCACCCAGCAGCATGTCGTGGTCGGCAAGATTCATGCCGAGGCTCTCCCACATCGGATGGAAATCAAATTCTTCAGCCATAACGGTTCCCCTCTCGAACCAAAAACGGATAACAGCGGTATCGATGCACGACGGACGGCGATTGCCCGGCCGTGCTCAAACCCGGAATTTTAGGGAACCTGCTTTGCAGTCGACTATTTAGTTGTGCGTCGTCTCGCCCGGAGCCGTGAACATACCTGCTCATATGCGACTCCGAGCCATATACAGGGCGCGCGCGGCAACGCGGCGAATATATGTCGTCTGCGGCATGTGCGCACCCTCCTTAACCAGTTGATGTCAACTATATCAACGGTCATCGACCATGCGAACACCGTTGACATTCGTACGACAGCGTCGTGTGCCGTCGTTTAATAAATAATTATCTTGATTGATAAGAGTTTGTCATTCCTCATTCGGCGAACGGCAAAAACAAAGCCGCCGAGGCTTATATGCCCCGACGGCATTACCCGGCGCTATCGACAAACCAAATGGATCCTGCTGGCATCAAAATGCATGCGCAGCGTCTCGCCTGCTTGCGGCAGCTCGTCGACAGGCATGCCCACTTTGTTGACCTTCCACTGCAGACGCGTGGGCGCATCAGCACGCGGCACGTCCAGCAGCACCAGCCGCTCAAAGCGCGAATCGCTCTCACGGGCCACATGCAAATCGTAGCTGTTGCGACCCCGCTCAGCGCGGTTGTCCACATGGAAGTAGCTCGCACGAATACCCAGGTACGCCACGTCATCGGGGACCTCGCGACCCACGTTAAAGGTCATGCCCCAGTCCAGGGCTTCAACTTCCTGAGGCCCAATCTTGCGCGCCCGGCTTGTGTTCTTGCAGCCCGTCAGACGCAGTGCCGCCAGCGTCTGCGGACGGCGGACCACGTCCTCGACGGAGCCGGTCTCCTCAACATGCCCGTCGTGCATCACGCAGATGCGCTGGCAGAGGCGGCATGCTTCGTCGATGTCGTGGCTCACGTAGAGCACGGTGCGGTTGCACACATCGAACAGGTCGAGCATGTTCTGCTCGAGTGCGCTCTTAAGATAGGAATCGAGCGCGCTCATGGGCTCGTCGAACATAAAAATGCCCGGATGCGCCGCCACCATGCGCGCAAGCGCCACACGTTGCTGCTGACCGCCCGAGAGTCGCGCGGGATAGCGGTCGGCAAAGTCGGCCAGGCCGAAAATGCCCAAATAGCACTCGGCAAGCTTTTTGCGCGCCGCGGCGTCGCCCGCGTCCTTTACGCCGGCACATACGTTATCGGCCACCGTCATGTTGGGAAACAGCTGATAGTTTTGGAACAGCAGGGCGCATTTTCGCTCCTGGGGCGACAGGTTGATGCCCGCGGTCGAATCAAAAAAGGTCGCGCCGTTGACGACGATCTTGCCCTCGTCGGGCGTCTCCACACCGGCAATGCAACGCAGTGTGCAGCTCTTGCCACATCCGGAGGCACCGAGCAGCGCCACACGCTCCTCGCCGGCCTCAAGCTGCATGTCGAGCATAAACCCGGGGTAGTGCTTTTTGATATCCAGAACGAGCGACATGGCTTATCGACCTCCCTTTGCGGCCGTGTCATCGCGCATAAGCTCGGCCAGCGCCTCGCGATCGATACGCAAGGCATCGCCGCCGACTGGGTCGAGCGAATCGGTCTGGCCGCCCAGCTGCTTGGCCTGTTTGCGCTCCGCGCGGGACAGGCCGCGCTCGCGATACTTTTGCGAATACGCCGTGTACATATTGATGAATAGGATGACCAGGAAGCTGAACGCAATTACGACCACGACCCAAAAGAGGGCTACCGATGTGTTGCCGCCCATCCACTCAAAGTAGATGGCGATGGGAATGGTCTGCGTAATACCGGCGTAGTTGCCCGCAAAGAACAGCGTGCAGCCAAACTCGCCCATCGCGCGGGCAAAGGCGAGCACCGTGCCGGCGGCAATAGAAGGCCAGCCAAGCGGCATCATAAGCTTGGTAAAGATGCGACGCTCGGACCATCCCAGCGTGCGCGCCGCATCGAGCATCTGTGTGTCGAGGCTCTCGAAGGCTCCGAGTGCCGTACGATAGACGAGCGGGAACGACACCACCACGGCAGATATCACCGCCGCGGGCCACGTAAAGACGATTGAGATGCCGTGCGCGATAAGCCACTGTCCAACACTGGTCGAGCGACCAAACAGCATAAGCAACAAAAAGCCGCAGACCGTGGGCGGCAGCACCATAGGGATGGTAAAGACCGAGTCGAGCAGGCCCTTGATGCGGCTCGAGGTACCCATAGTCTTCCACGCGGCGAACAGGCCCAGCGCAAAGGAGATCAGCAGGGCAAGGCCGCTCGTTTTTATGGACACCCAAAACGGGCGATAGTCGATGTCGCACAAAAAGGAGGTCAGAGAGGTCCAGGGCCCCTGTTCATCCCGCAATACGACAGACGATGCCTCTACCATTTGAGCGCTATCAAGCCAACGCGCGCCGCCCTTGGCATCACCCGAGGCTGATGCAATCACCACATAGCGGTCCCCATCCGCACCGCGCTCGTCAAAGCCATAGGTATACCCGCCGGAATCAAACGTTGTTTCCGCCGTGACATACCAAGGAAGATCCACGTCCCCCAGCTGCGCACCTCCCATGCAGTTTGCGCTGTCGAGCTTACAGACGAGGGCCTTGAGACCCGATACGCACTCGTTGTCCTGCGGATCCAATCCATACTTCTCGACCGCCTTGGGCGATATCCACACCACAACGCGGTCGGCAGCGGGCGCCGCTACAAGGTCCACGTCCTCGTCAACGGGAAACCGGTAGCCCTCAGGCTGGCCCTCCATGTCACGAGCGGTCCCCTTGGCCAACCGCTCAAAACCCTCGATCCCATAGGAAAGCCCATGAGCGGTCGCAGCAACCTGGGTCCCGTCCTCAGCGTTCCCAGCAAACGCAAATCCCGGCACCCAGCAAAGCGCGAAGGTCAAAGCACAGGCGACAAGCATGCGGAATCTATTTAGCACGAAAAGCTCCAAGCGAATACAAGGACGGAGTGAAACACAAAACGATGGAATTA
>CABQNA010000116.1 GCA_902465425.1 uncultured Collinsella sp. | reverse complement strand
TGCTCGATTTGGGCGACAAGGGCATTGCCGAACTCATCGAGCTCCAGCGCCAAGTCCTCGCCTAACCTGCCAAAAAGGGACAGGTTTATTTTGGTAGGTTTTATCTGCGGAAACGCCGATAGATAAGGTTGATGGCACATGAAAGGGGAGACGCCGAAGGGCCAGTCCCTTTTACGTGACTTTGCTATACGGACAAGGAGACCACTCATGGCACTTGAGAAGATCGACATCGACACCCTCGACCCGGCGGCGACCATCGTCGTGGCAACGGGCAACGCCCATAAGCTCACCGAGATCGAGGCCATTTTGGGCAAGGTTATGCCCGAGGTTCGCTTTGTGGCGCTCGGCCAGCTGGGCGATTTTGAGGACCCCGAGGAAAACGGCACGACGTTTTTGGAGAACGCCATCATCAAGGCGCAGGCTGCCGTCGAAGAGACGGGGCTCATGGCCATTGCCGACGATTCGGGCCTGGTCGTCGATGCGCTGGACGGTGAGCCCGGTGTGTATAGCGCGCGCTACGCGGGCGTTCACGGCGACGATGCTGCCAACAATGCCAAGCTGCTCTTGAATCTGGAGGGCGTGGCCGACGAGGACCGCACTGCGCGCTTTATGAGCGTCGTCGCGCTCATCGACACGGACGGTTTGGTCACCTATGGTGAGGGCGCCTGCGAGGGCGTTATCGCACACGAGGGCCGCGGCGATCATGGCTTTGGCTACGACCCGCTGTTCCTGCCGGTCGACACGCCGGGCAAGACCATGGCCGAGCTGACGGCGGACGAGAAGAACGCCATCAGCCATCGATTCCACGCGCTCGAGCATCTGTCCGCCAAACTGACGGGCGAGGAGTAGGTCGTGCGTGCGGTGGTGCAGCGCGTACTCAACGCCGGCGTGACGGTCGACGGCGAGTGCGTGGGTCGCATTGGACGCGGCTACCTGGTGCTGCTTGGTGTGGGTCACGGGGACTCGCGTGCCGAGGCCGACAAGCTGTGGGGCAAGCTCCGCGGCCTGCGCATCAACGAGGACGAGAACGGCAAGACCAACCTGGCGCTTGCCGATGTCGACGGCGAGGTTCTCGTGGTGTCGCAGTTCACGCTGTTTGCCGATTGCCGTCACGGCCGCCGTCCATCGTTTACGGATGCCGGCGCCCCCGATGTCGCCAACGAGCTCTACGAGTACTTCCTGACGCTTGTGCGCGAGGACGTCGAGCACGTAGCGCATGGCATTTTCGGCGCCGACATGAAGGTCGACCTCGTCAACGACGGTCCATTCACCATCGTCCTCGATACCGACAATCTGTAAGTAGTCAATTTGGGACGAGGCTTATTTAGCTACTTGCGCGGGGTTGTAACAGGGTGCTATAGTATTAGAGTTTTGTCTATCTTAGGGGTATTATCCCCTTTTTGAATTGCATCTTCTGGAGGCCCTGTTCATGGAAGAGATGGAAGTCAATCACGTCGACGACATCCACGAGAAGCTGACCGATATGGTGGGCGATCGCGTTAAGGTGAAGGCCAACATGGGCCGCACCCGCGTCGTCGAGCGCATGGGCACCATCAAGAGCGTCCATCCGGCAGTCTTTATCGTCGAGGTCGACGAGCGCCGTGGCCGCAAGTCGCGTCAGTCCTACCAGTATATTGATGTTCTCACCGGCCAGGTCGAGCTGTTCGACCCCGAGAGCGGCGAGCACATTTTTACCCCGCTCGGCAATCAGCTCGGGGAGCACTAGCGGTGACCGATTGGTCCCTGACCCTTTCCGCGCCGGCAAAGATCAACCTCTATCTGGGGGTTCATACCGAGCGTGACGACCGCGGCTACCATAAGGTCGATTCCCTGATGGCAGCCGTCGGTCTTGTCGATACCGTGACGGTTACGCCGGCACAGGCGCTGACCGTCCAGACGATTCCGGCATCCGACTTTCCCATGCAAAAGAATACGGCGTATCGTGCGGCCGCTGCTATGGCCGAGCATTATGGTCGCGAAGCCAACGTCTGCATCACGATCGAGAAGCACATCCCGTTGTGTGCCGGCTTGGGCGGTCCTTCGACGGATGCCGCGGCAGTCATTGTTGCCTTGGCAGAGCTGTGGGGTATCGACCGTGCCGATCCCGCGCTGGACAACATCGCGCGCGGCATTGGCGCCGACGTTCCCTTCTTTTTGCATGCCAGCCCTGCATTTTACGTGGGCGGGGGAGACGTGCTGGCAACAGAGTACCCCGCACTACTTGCGACACCCGTCGTGCTGGTCAAGCCGCGCGAGGCAAGCGTTTCAACAATTGAAGCCTATCGACGTTTTGACGAGACCCCAGCGCCTGCGGACAAGCCCGGAGCGATCGCATCTGCCCTTCGCTCGGGAGACGCAGAGGCGGCCTACGCGCTCGTCCACAACAACCTGGGTGTCATTTCCGCGCAGATGGAGCCGCGGATTCAAACGGTGCTCGACTGGCTTCGTTCACAGGACGGTACCATTGCCGCAAACGTGTGCGGTTCGGGTGCCTGCTCGTTTGCCATTTGCGATACTGCCGCCACGGCAGTCAATCTTGCGGCAGCCGCTCAACAAAACGGCTGGTGGGCTTATGCGACGGAGCTCGTTTCCGACACGGTTCGCATTGAAGCGCCAAAGAAGTAAAAATTTCTCTGGCACACGACGGAAATCTTTGTTACTATAGTCGAGCTAACGGGTTGTGGCTCAGTTTGGTAGAGCACTGCGTTCGGGACGCAGGGGTCGCTGGTTCAAATCCAGTCAACCCGACCAGAGCATGAGGAGGGACCGCTTCTTGCGGCCCCTTTTTTTAGCTATTGTTGTGATACCGCGATACCCGCGGTATACTCATTCGAGCTTGTCTCGCTGTATTGTGGAGGTCTACATGTTTGGACTGAGGGCTCCTGAGCTCATCATTATTCTCGTCGTTGTCCTGATTATCTTTGGGCCCAAGAACCTGCCGAAGCTCGGTAAGTCCCTCGGCTCTACCGTCAAGAATATCCGCGAGGGTATGGAGGGCGACGATAAGGGCGAAACCAAGCAGGCCGAGGAGGTTGTGGTCGAGGAGTCCAAGGAGGACAAGGAGATCGCAGAGCTCGAGGCCAAGCTCGCTGCTGCCAAGCAAAAGAAGGCAGAGGACAGCGACGCGGACGCAGAGTAGTCCCATCCCTTTGGGGTGAGCACCTGACCGGCTTGCCCGCAGGCTAGCCGGTCTTTTTTCGTTTTGTTGACAGTTGATCGTTACATCATAGTTGGGGAGATATCCGTATGGACGCAAGCCAGATCGTACTGACCGCTGAAGGCCGCCAGAAGCTCGTCGAGGAGCTCGCTTGGCGTGAGGGCGATTACGCCAAGGAGATCGTCGAGGACATCAAGGAAGCCCGCGCGTTCGGCGACCTTTCGGAGAACTCCGAGTACGATGCCGCCAAGGACAAGCAGGCCCAGAACGCCGCTCGTATCGCCGAGATCCAGGCCATCCTCGCCAACGCTCAGATCGCTGCCAGCACGGGCGACCTGACCGTCTCCATTGGCTCTACTGTTACCCTGGTCGACCCCAACGGTGAGCTCATCGAGGTCACGCTTGTCGGTACCACCGAGACCAACTCGCTCGAGCACAAGATCTCCAACGAGTCTCCGGTCGGCCACGCCATCATCGGTCATGGCGAGGGCGATTCCGTCGAGGTCGTTACGCCTTCCGGCAAGACTCGCGTCTACACCATCGCCAAGATCGCACGCTAGACCACGGTCCCGCGTAAAGGTATGTTTTCGCTCCCTGGGACCGAATCCTGGGGAGCGTTTTAGTTTGAGGAGCTAACTATGGCAGAGAACCAGAACGCCGCCGATCAGGCATCGACGCTCAACGACGAGCGCGCCACCCGCCTGGCCAAGCGCGCCGCCCTGTTCGAGGCGGGCCAGAACCCCTATCCCGAGCACTCTGAGCTTGAGGACTACGTCGCCGATATCGAGGCTAAGTACGCCGAGCTTGCCGATGGCGAGGACACCGAGGACGTCGTGAAGATCGCCGGCCGCGTGGTCGCCAAGCGCGGTCAGGGCAAGATCATGTTCATCGTCGTGCGCGATGCGACTGCCGAGATTCAGCTGTTCTGCCGCATCAACGACATGGACGAGGCTGCCTGGAATACGCTCAAGGCCCTCGACCTGGGCGATATCCTAGGCGTGGCCGGCGTAGTCGTGCGCACCAAGCGTGGCCAGCTTTCCGTTGCCCCCAAGAGCGCGACGCTGCTCTCCAAGGCCGTTCGTCCGCTGCCCGAGAAGTTCCACGGTCTCTCCGACAAGGAGACCCGCTATCGTCAGCGCTATGTCGACCTGATCGCCAACGATGACGTTCGCGAGACCTTCCGCAAGCGCTCGCAGATTCTCTCTACCTTCCGTCGCTTTATGGAGTCCGACGGCTACATGGAGGTCGAGACCCCCATCCTGCAGACCATCCAGGGCGGCGCTACTGCCAAGCCGTTCATTACCCACTTCAACGCGCTCGATCAGGAGTGCTACCTGCGTATTGCCACCGAGCTGCACCTCAAGCGCTGCATCGTCGGTGGTTTTGAGCGCGTGTTCGAGATCGGCCGCATCTTCCGTAACGAGGGCATGGACCTTACCCACAACCCCGAGTTCACCACGATGGAGGCCTACCGTGCCTTCTCCGACCTCGAGGGCATGAAGGCGCTCGCCCAGGGTGTCATTAAGGCGGCTAACAAGGCCATCGGCAACCCCGAGGTCATCGAGTACCAGGGCCAGACCATCGACCTTTCTGGTGAGTGGGCCAGCCGTCCCATGACCGATATCGTCTCTGACGTGATTGGCAAGCAGGTCACCATCGACACGCCGGTTGAGGAGCTTGCTGCCGCCGCACGCGAGAAGGGCCTGGAGATCAAGCCCGAGTGGACCGCCGGCAAGATCATCGCCGAGATCTATGACGAGCTGGGCGAGGACACCATCGTCAACCCCACCTTCGTGTGCGATTACCCCATCGAGGTTAGCCCACTTGCCAAGCGCTTTGAGGATGACCCGCGCCTGACCCATCGCTTTGAGCTGGTCATCGCCGGCCACGAGTACGCGAACGCGTTCTCCGAGCTCAACGACCCGGTCGACCAGGCCGAGCGCTTTGCTGCCCAGATGGCCGAGAAGGCCGGCGGCGACGACGAGGCCATGGAGTACGACGAGGATTACGTGCGCGCCCTCGAGTACGGTATGCCTCCTGCGGGCGGCATCGGCATCGGTATCGACCGCGTGGTCATGCTGCTCACCAACCAGGCTTCCATCCGCGACGTGCTGCTGTTCCCGCACATGAAGCCCGAGAAGGGTTTCCAGTCCGG